>DATLFM010000074.1 GCA_035541015.1 Candidatus Thermoplasmatota archaeon | reverse complement strand
ACGTCGGGCCGCTCACGAAGTTGGCGCCGTCGTACGCCGTCACGCGCCAGCGGTACGTGGTGCCCGACGCAAGCCCGCTCACGGCGCAGGTTGCAGACGAGCTTGCGGTCGTGAAGGAGCAGCGCTCCGTGGTGGGGAACGACGAGGTGTCGAGGTACACGGTGTAGACGACCAGGTTGCCGTCGGGGTCCCCGCCCGCAAAGGACAGCGTGGGGCTCGTGGGCGTCCCCGTGGCGCTGTCGGCGGGGCTTGGGCTCGAAGGCGTGTTGGGAGGGAACACGTTCGGGGCGCTGCCGATCGAGATCGAGAGGCTGTAACGAGCGTCCTGCGTCGTGGCCGCGCTCGCGCGCACGCGCCATTCGCCGGAGACGGTGTTGTCGAACGTGACCGAGTCGGCCAGGCAGCCGCCCCGCGTGCTGCTTGCGCGCAGGTTGCCGGACGGATCGTACAGGTAGAGGTTGTGGTCGACGCACGGCGAGGTCGAAGGCTCGACCGAGGCGGTGATGCGCCTGTTGAGGCCGACCGCGAAGCGGTAGTAGTCGTTCGTGTCGGAGACGGAGGGGCGCAGATCGGCGGAGCACCAGATCGAGCCAAACGGGCCGATGAGCGACGCGCTTGAGAACGCGTCGCCGGCGTCCCCGCCCGTTGCGCAGTCGTTGGGCGGCGGGAACGCGATCGCGACCGTGCGGCAGGACGACCAGTCGCTTGCGGCGCCGTGCGCGTCGGTCGCGCGCACGGAGACGCAATACGAGCGCGGCACGCTCCAGCTCTGGCTTGCCGACACGCTTGATCCGGAGGCGGCGGGTCCTGCGGTCGTCCGGCGGCCGTCTCCCCAGTCGAACTCGTAGGTCAGCAGGTCGCCGTCGGCGTCGGTAGCCGAGGTTGAGAAGGCGTAGGATGTGTCGGTGGTGCCAGACGAGGGGCCGTTGGGCGTGCCGGGCCGGCCGGGAGAATCGTTGGGGTCGATCACGCAGAGGAGCGCAAGCGGTCCGCAGTCGTGCTCGGGGCCGGGGCCCAGAGGATCGTCGCCCAAGCCGTCCTCGGCTGGCGCCGCGGGATGCTCGTGGTGCGGGATCGGGTCGCGCGCTTCGTACACGCGGTGGCGCGAATCCAGCGTCTCGCGCTCGAGGGGCTCGACGAAGAGAAGCGGGTGTCCCGGTCGCGAAACCATGCCGGCCACCCAAAGTTCGGTCACCGTGAGGCGCGCCACGCTCCCCTCGACGCCGCGGACCGAGCCCGCGTACGGAAGGGCGCGAACGAGCTGTGGCTCGGGCGCGTACCCGGGCCCAAAGAGGTCCGCCGGGGCAAGCTCGAGGAGAAGCTCGCCCTCGGATAGGGGCAGCGGGACGGGCTGGCCTGCGGCCAAGGCCGCTCGCACGCGCGCGACGTCGATGTGAACGATTTCTTCGAGCGGCCGGGCGTCGTCGGCTGTTTGCGAGCCGACGGGCGGAAGCGGGGGGACGAGCAGGCACACGGCAAGCGCGACAAGGGCACGCGACGCGCGGGCGGACATCGAGCCCAAGCGGGCCCGGCCGGGTTTAAGGATTGACGCCACTTCGCCAGACGCGGACCTTGCGTGGAGGCCCGCGAAACCTTCATGCCTGCGGCGCGCATCCGCCGCTCATCCGGTGCGTTTCATGGCGAAGATCGGCATCGTCGGCGCGGGGAAGGTCGGGGCGAACTCGGCGTTCGCGCTCCTGCAGCAGATGGATCCCGACGAGATCGCGATTCTCGAGATCCCGCAGGCCGAGAACCTCGCGGTCGGAGAGGCGGCCGACCTCAACACGGCCGCGGCCGGCCTTGGCAAGCGCACGCGCGTGACGGGAGGCGCCGATCCGTCCATCCTCGCGGGAAGCGACGTCGTCGTCGTGGCCGCGGGATTCCCGCGGAAACCCGGCATGACGCGCCAGGACCTTCTGGCGAAGAACATCGACATCTGCCGCGACGTCGTCGGGAAGATCCGGGCGAACGCGCCGGAAGCCATGATCTTCTACGTCGCCAACCCCGTGGACGTCCTGACGTACGCGGCGTGGAAGATCTCCGGCAAGCCCCGGAACCACGTGTTTGGCATGGGCAGCTTCCACGACACGACGCGCCTGTGGGACCTCCTGCGGGACCAGTACGGCGTGCCCCAGCCCATCGAGGCCTACATCCTGGGCGAGCACGGGGAGACGATGTTCCCGGCCCGGAGCCTTGCGCGCGTCGGCAAGGCCGCCGTCGACTGGGCCAACGTGGCCGAGGCGGTGCGCGGGAAGGCCGCCAAGATCATCGAGCAGAAGGGCGCGACCTACTACGCCCCGGCGATCTCCGTCGCCCTCCAGGTGAAAAGCGTCCTGCGCAACGAGAAGCGTCTGTTTCCGACGAGCTGCGTCCTCGACGGCGAATACGGCCTGCGCGGCGTGGCGGTGGGGGTTCCGGCCGTCCTGGGGCGAAACGGCGTCGAGAAGGTGGTCGAGCTTCCCTTGTCGAAGCCCGACGAGGAGCTTCTGCGGCGCAGCGCCGCCGCGATCGCGGAGAAGGTGCGCGAGGCCGGGCTCTAGCCCGCGCGCGCCCCGCACCGGCTGTGCCACGAGAACGCCTGTGTGGCCGCCGTCGTCGCCATGGGCGCGATCGCTTGGCAGGTCAGGAGCGCGCCCGTGCCGCTTGAGGTCGAATTCTCCTTGCATTGTCCCGAAATCAGCGGCAGCATCCACCATTTCCAGGCGTCGGTCGAGCCCGAGCCCGCCTGGCAGCTGGCCTGCGCGCCGTTGCTTGTGTGCTGGCAGGCGCTCTGCACCGTGACGGTCCCGGCGCGCGCGCTCGCCTCGGCGGAGGGTGCGACGCACCGGGCGCCCGACGCGCCTGCGGCCGCGGAAACGTTGCACGTCACCGAAAGGCCGGCGGCGGTGCAGTAGGCCGGAAGCGACGCCTGGCCGTTGACCCGCACCGTGACGGCACCGTTGTCGCCGATGAATTCGATCGACAGCTGCGCCTGCTGCGTCGGCGCCGAGACGACAAACGTGTTGCGGAACCAGTTCGCGACCGCGACCGCAACGTTGCCTCCCGGCACGTCCGTGTACGGTCCGCTATTGCCGGCGCGGACGCGGATTCCTTGCTTGTCCACCTCCACGTTTGCGTTGGAGGCCGTGCCAAAGGGCGCCAGGGCCACGTGCACGCGACCGGCGCCGCCCTGGCCCTGCCCGGCGCTCGCCGAGGAGTCGCCGCCGAGGTTGACGGCGACGCTCAGGGGACCCGTCGGATAGACGGCGGCGCCACGGCTGCCGACAGCGATTGTGTTGCCGTTGGCTTCTCCGCCTGGGGCCACGGCGGCCGCGTCTCCTTGGGCGTATCCGCCTTGGCACGTCGTGACGGCGACGGCTCCCTCGGCGCGGCAGTCCTGCCCCAAGGCGGCCACGCCCGCGTCGGCGTCGGCGATGCCACCGTTGCTCGTTTGCGAGGTCGGAAGGCCGTTCGAGAGAGAGCCTCCGCCCAAGTACCGATCGAGCATCGGGACCGTCGGCCACCACGTGCCGGTGCCGGGCGCTGCGGGAACCGGGGGAAGCGGCAGATCCGCCGGGTCGTACGAGACGCTGACCTGCGCAACCGAGGTCCCGGCCATCCCCAGAGCCACGAGAAGCGCAAGAACGGAGCGACGAACAACCGAAGCCACTGCCACCGATCCCACCCGAACCGCCTTCTTCGGCCGCTCGCATAAAAAGGTTGGGTAAGGACTCTCGGGCTTGCCCTTTTGAACCTTGAACCGGCCAAGTGTCCGCCAGAGCACCGCGGTTTCGCGTTGCAACCAAGGCGCCTCAGGCCGCCGGCAATCCCGTGACGGTCACGGAGACGTCGCCCACCCCCGCGGACGTGAGCACGAGGCGATACGTGCCGGCGGGCACGAGCAAAGCCGTTGCGCCGGACCGGCCCAGCGCGCAGGTGGCCACGATCCGGTGCATGCCGTCCGGGCTTGCAAGCGCCAGCGAGGACGCTGCGCGCGGACACGACAACGCGACCTCGACGGCCTCGTGGTCGGCGGCAAGTTCGAGCGACCGAGCCTCGACCGCGGTCCCGATCGTGCGATGGTCGAGAGCCCACGCAAGGAGCGTCTGCCGGCCCGGCAGCACGCGCACGGAAAGCTCGCCCCCGTTGTTGCCCTCGCTCCACTCGTCGACGTCGTCACGCGCGTCCACGACCGCGGTAAGGGTTCGCGTTCCGGCGGCCGCGGTCCACGGGACCCGGACGGTGGCGCTTTCCTCGGGCGCAAGGCGGGGGAGAGGAGTCTCGTACGCGCTGCCGTCGTCGACATCGACGCGCAGCGTCGAGGGCGGCGCCGCCGCCGTGCCATCGTTCCGGACGACCAAGGTCAAATCGACGCTGTCGCCGTCACGCGGCTTCGAAGGCTCGGCCGTCCAGGAGGCGAGCACGAGGTCTGCGACGGCGGGCACTTGGAAGGGCGTCGGGGCGGCCGCGTTGGCCTCGTCCGATTCGTCCACGTCGTCGAAGGCGTCGGCCCAGGCTTGCACGACGTGGTCGCCGGGCGCAAGGCGGAAGGCCGCCTCGACGGTTGCCGAGGCTCCCGGCGCAAGCGCGGGCGTCCAAGCGACCGCCTCGGCCGCGTGCGGGCCCTCGATCCGAAGGCGCGCGTGGCTTGGCTCCGACGGAAGGGCGCCGCGGTTCTCCACGACGGCGCGCAGGAGGCGGTCGCGCGGGGAGGTTGCAAGGCCTTCGATGCGCATCTCGGACACGACAAGGTCGGGGAGCACCGACGGCGGCGCTCGCTCGACGTGCGTGACCTGAACGTTGTCCACCGACCAGCCCTCGTGGTCGTTGAGGAGGTGGTCGACGGAATCGAATGCAAAGCGTAGCCGCAGGAGGTCCCCCGGCGCGAGCCCGTCGAGCGGGACGGTTCGCAGGCTCCACGGGCCGTCGTTCTCCTCGAAGACCGGCCGGAACGCGTCGCCGTTCACGCTTGCCAGCACCTGACGGCGGTCGTACATGCACTCGCCGTCGCATTCGGTGGCGGAGCGGCTGTCGAACCGCAGCACGACGGGCGCGCCCTTCACGCGAAGGGGGGGGAGGCGAGCGGAGCCTTGCGTGAGCCCCGCGTCGTAGTCGTCCGGGCACGCCCCGCGGTGGTAGGCGAGGCTCGCGGGGGCGCTTGCGGTCTGGCACGAGGACACGTGCCAAAGACCCGTCGCCGACCAGCCGTCGGGAAGGCCGGAGCCGTCGTCGAAGCACTCGACGAAGCCCTCGGCCGGCGGGGGAGGGCAACCCCCCGGCGGCGGGGCCGCCACGACGGCAAAGGCGTGCGTTCGTTGGTTGTTCGTCGCGTCGCTCTCGTCAAGATCCGCCGACGCGTCGGCCGTGGCCGTGAGGACGTAGCTGCCGGCGGCAAGCGCGGGTCCCGAAGCGGAGACGGCGAGGGACCGGCCGGGTTCCACCGGCGGCGTCCTCACGAGAACGCGCTCGTTTCCGATCCGAAACGACAGGAACGTCTGGGCGGCGGGGCCAAGGCCCACGTTTTCCACCGTGGCGACGAGGGCGGGGCGGCGGCCTTGTTCGGGATTCGGCGGGTCGAGGGCAAGGGCCGAGACGAGAAGGTCGGGCGGGGACGCCGCCGGAGGAGCGGGTGGGCAATGGTTCTCCAGCCGGACGTCGTCGACGGACGCGTGGAAATGCCCCTGGTTGTTCACCTGCGCAATGCGCAGGCGAAGCGCATGCCCGGCCCAAAGCGAGAGATCGTGGCAGATGCGGAGGGGGGCAAGTCGGGGCGGATCGCCGGGCTTTGTCTGGAACAGGTTGGCCACGATGTCGACGGGCAGGACCGAGGTCGGATCCGCCCAGGGCGTCAGAAGGTCCACGCGGTACTGCTGATTGGGGAAATGCATCTCCGAGAGCGTGTCGGGCGCGTGGAATTCCCCGGCGCGGTTTCGGTAGTACACGAGGAACGAGAGCTTGGGCGAGCCCTCGCGCGGGATCGCGACGTCTTGGTAGAGCACGTTCGACGAGCGCCACTGCTGGTCGGTCGTCGCCGCGAAGTCGCCCCCGGGTGGAGGGGCAAGGCCGAGGTCGCTCCGGGGCGACCGCGTCCCATCCTGGGCGTACCAATTGCCAAATCCGCCGCGGGCGATCGACCATCCCCAAAGGTCGCCGGTCTCGAAGCCGCCGTTCTTCACGACCCCTTCGGCGACCACGACGCGTAGCGTCGCGGTCCGGCGTTTGGCCCAGGCGGGCTCGTCGCCGGGCGCATCGTCGATCTCCGCGACGATCGTCTTCGCGCCCGTTTGGGCCGGCGCCCGGAAGCGAAGGCGGAGCTCGGTCGTCGCGCCGGCGGAAATCGATTCGAGCGACGCGGCCACCTCTTCGCCACCCACGCGAAGCCGCGCCACGGCGTCGGAGGCATCCCGCGTTCCAAGGTTGGAAAGCGAAAGCGTGACCTCGATCTCCTGCTCCGGAGCCGCCCAGCTTGGCGCCTTGAGGTCGGAAAGCCACAGGAAGCGCTCGCGAGGCTCCGAGGCGCGGGCGGCTTCGAGCGCGTCCACGACGCCGGCCCCAAAGGCCGCGTCGGGGCCGGGTTCGCCCGCGTCCTCCGCCGTGTGCCAGAGAATCTCGCGCACGGCCGCCGGAGCGAGGGTTCCTTGCGAACGCTCGAGCAGGAGCGCGGCCACGCCGGCCACGTGGGGCGCCGCCATGCTGGTCCCGCTCAGGGATACGTACTCGTCGCCCGTGTTGGCCGCGGCCGCTACGACGCCAACGCCCGGTGCGCTCACCTCCGGCTTGATCCGGCCGTCGAGCGTGGTGCCGCGGCTCGAGAAGGGCGCGAGGTTCTTGGCGTTGTCCACCGCGCCCACCGCGATCACGTCGTAGGCGGCCGCGGGGATTCGCACGGTCCGCTCGCCCGGCCCCGCGTTGCCGGCCGAGACGACCGTCACGAGACCCGCGCGCGCCGCGGCCGTGGCGGCCCGTTCGATGGGACTCGTGCCGTCGCCGTTGGCGTTTGCGCCAAGGCTCATGGACAGGACGCGCACGCCAAGGGCGGCGGCGTTTGCGACCGTCCACTCCATGCCGGCGATCACGCCGCTTTCGGTTCCGGCGCCGCTTGCGTCGAGGACCTTGACGCCGACGAGGTGGGCTCCTGGCGCCACGCCGCCGTAGCGCGTGCCGACGGGGACGCCCGCGGCGATGCTCGCGACGTGCGTGCCGTGGCCGTCGTCGTCGTACGGCTCGGGCCGGCCGCCGACGACGTCGTGCCATCCGACGACCTTCGGGCCGCCGTGCGGAAGCACGGCGAGGCTCTCGTGCGAGGCGTCGAGCCCCGTGTCGAGGATGGCGATGCCCACGCCCCGCCCGTCGGCCGGGAACGCAGCGCGCGCCTCCTGCACGCGCAGGGCCGCGTTCGTCGCGTCCGAGAGCGCGCGGACGCGGGCATCGTGATAGAGTCCCGCCACCTCCGGAAACGACGCCACGGCGGGGACGGCATCAACGGGGAGCTCCATGGCGATGGCGGGCACGATGGAAAAGACCCGCAAAGCGTCCGCGCCGGCGCGCGCCAGCGCCGCCGCGAGCTTCGACTCGCTGGCCTCGGGCGCCAGCAGGGCGATCACGGCCAGACGCTCGCCCGGAGCCGCTCCACGGACGAGGACGTCGAGCACGTCCTCCATGCCGTTGCCGTCGAGGTCCAAGCGGTGTCCGACCCGGCGCAACGCCTCGTCGGGGTCGCGGGCGGGCGCCGGCCAGGAAGCGGGCTTGGGATTCGCGCCCTCGCGCGCGTCGGCGGTCGCAGGCCGGGCCGCCGTTTGCGACCCGTCGGGCCAAAGAGCGCCCGCCGCCGAGGGCGACAGCAGGATGCCTAGGACAAGCAGCGCGGCGACCACTCTTGGCACAAACGTGCCTCCCGGCGACAAGTTCCACTCGGACGTCTTAAAGGTGACGCCGCCAAGGCGGGCTCGGCTTCAACCGTACTGGTACCCGACGCCCTTCCCGCCGTTGGGGTGCTCCCACCGGACGACGCCTTCGACGGCGCACGTGCCGCATTCGATGCACGGCTGAACGTCGAGGACGACCTGCCGCCGGACCTTCCCGTCGGAGAGGACGGCGTTCTCCAGGCGGTAGCACCCCCGGCTGGACTCGGGCGAGGAGACGGGACAGGTGAACACCGTCTTTCCGCTTGCCGCGGGCGTGTCGTCGAGCACTTCGATGTGCGCCGTGCCGATGTCCGTGTCGTATCCGAGCGCCGCGATGCGCTCGTCGAGCGTGCGAAGGCGGATCTCCGCGTGGCTTCGGACGGGCTCGCCGGCCTCCTTGGCGACGAGGCTTGGCAGCGTGACGTAGGTGAACTCCGTGTCCGGCGCCGCGCTTGCAAGGTTGTAGTCCGAGAGCATCTTGGTGAGGCGCTTTTGCCCCATGCGGCTTCGCAGGAAGAGCCGCCCCATGTCGCTCCGAAGGAACGCTTCCAAACGCGCGTTCATGGTCGGACTTCTTGCCATGCGCGCCATGAAGCCGCGGGGGGGCGCGAACTCCTCGCCCACGATGCTGTCCCCGAGCATGCGCTCGTAGATCGGGCCCACCTGCGGCAGGTTGCCCGTCTTGCGCGCTTCGAGGTAGGCGCGCGCGGCGAGGATGCCGGCGGTGATCCCAAGGTTCATGCCCTTGATGATGGGGCCGGCCGCCTTCATGTGGCCCGCCGCGTCGCCGGCGACGAGGAGATTGTCCTTCCACGGCCGTTCGAGCACGCACTTCTTGCCGTCGGGGATGAGCTTGGCGCTGTACTCGGTCTCGTCGTAGTACGCGCCAAGCCAGTTGCGAAGGAGCGGGTGAGCGAGCAAGCGATCGAGGAGCTTGTGGGGGGGCGTTCCGTTGGCCGCGATCGAGTCGAGGTGGAACACGGTTCCGATCGAGAGGCTCTCCTTGTTCGTGTAGAGGAAGCCGCCGCCCCGCACGCCTTCGAACACGTTGCCCGCGAACAGGTGGGCGCTGCCGTCGGCCTCGCCGTCGAGGTCGAAACGCTCCTCCACGGCGTCCTTGGGCATCTTCACGACGACCTTCACGCCCTGGAACCATTCGGGCTCGCTCCACCACGAGCGGATGCCGCTGTTGCGCGCAAGCTCGCTCGTCGCGCCGTCGGCCGCGACGACGACGTCGGCGCGGATGGGCTCGAGCTCGTTCGTGACGACGCCCGTGATCCGGCCGTCCTCCACAAGAGGGCCCGTCACGCGCACCTCGGAGACGACGCCGCCGCCGGACTTGCGCGCTTCCTTGTGCACCTCGGAGGCAAACCAGCGGTCGAAGGGAACCCGGAGCACCGCATAGCTCCACTTCGTGTGGTGGCCGTGGAGGCGCGTGATGTCGAGGGTCTTCACGCGGTTGTTGTAGAGGCAGTGCATGAGGTAGCGGTGGATGGGCCGCTCCAGCGGCGCCCGCTTCTCGAAGTCTGGGACGAGGTAGTCGAGGTTGTAGGGCGTGTTGTCCTGCCCGTAGAGGATGCCGCCCGTGACGTTCTTGTGCCCGGGGAACTTGCCCCGCTCGAGGACGAGCGTGCGCGCGCCGTTTCGCGCAAGCTCCATGGCCGCGGCCGACCCGGCGGGGCCCGCGCCGACGACGATGGCGTCGAACTTCTCGACCATCAGGCCTTGCCTCCCGCGATCGGAGCGGCCGGCGCGGCGGTCGCCGTCTTGAGCTCCGCCTCGATGGCCCGAAGCAGCGGCGGAACGACCTTGTAGAGATCGCCCTTCACGAAGACGTCGCTGAACTCCCGGATGGGCGCCGCCTCGTCGGTGTTCACGGCCACGATCTTCTCCGACTGGTCCATGCCCTTCTTGTGCTGGATGGCGCCGGAGATGCCAAGCGCAAGGTACACCTTGGGCTTCACGAACTGGCCGGTCTCGCCGATCTGGCGCTCCTCCTCGGCGTACTTCTTCGAGTTCGCGTCGAGCGGGTACTTCGCCGTGACGACCCCGCGCGACACGCCCACCTCGCCGCCCAAGGCCTTGGCAAGCTCGACGCCAAGCCGCATGCCCTCGGAGGGGTTCGCGCCGATGCCGCGGCCCACCGCCACGACGACGGGGAACTTGTCCAGGCGCACGCCGCCTCCGAGCTTGCGACGCGAGCGCACCTTCACGCGGAGGTCCCGCTCGCCGAGGTTGAACTTGTAGGGAACGACGGTTCCATTGCGCCCGGTGCTGGTATCCAGCGGCTGGAAGGAGCCGGGGATGACCGAGCAGGCCTGCGGGTAGAACTCCTTCTCCGGGTCGTTCAGGCACAGGATCGTGGACCATTCGAAGCCGGAGAAGTCCGGGCGCTTCATGCCCAGCGTGCGCTCGAAGATCCGCTCGCCGCCGGGCGTCTTCACCGGGTGCTTGATGGGGATGTCCTCGATGTAGAGCTTGTTGCAGTCGGAGGCGAGGCCGGATTCGAGCTCGGCCAGCACCGTCGCGGAGAGGTCGCGACCGTTGTGCGTCGCCGGGAAGAGGAAGTACCGCGGCTTGTCGTACGCCTTGTTCGCGTCCTTGGCGCGCGCCATGCCCGCCACGACGCGCGTGGCCGGCTCGAGGCGGAAGGTCGCAAGCTCGGGGTGGTCGCAGATGTACACGACATCGGCGCCGCGCTGGATGGCCTGCTTGGCAAGCCCGTCCACGCTGTGGCCGAGGACGACGGCGACGACGTTCTCGCGCTCCTTGTAATCCTGCGCGTACTTGTCCATGAGGCGCCGTGCCTCGCCGAGCATCTCGAGCGAGACGGGCAGGAACTCGCCGTCCTTCTGCTCGCAGTACACCCACATGTCGCGATAGATCCCACCGCGCAACGGCTCCCCGCGGGTCGCCGCGTCGGCCATCAGGCCTTCACCGCCGCGACGATGGCCTTGGCGACCGCCTTGACGTCCTCGTCCTTTGCGCCGTCGTAGACCGTCGCCTTTCGTTCCTGCGGCGCGCGCGGGATGGGCTCGACCGTGCGGACGATCGTGGGGCTTCCCTTGAAGCCGATCTTCTTTTCGTCGAGCGCAAGGTCCGCCGCGGTCCAGGCGGCAAAGTGGCGGTCGAACTCGGAAAGGCGCGCCTGCGTCTGCTCCTGCAGATCCTGCAATTTCAGGCGGTGCGTGGCCTGGCGGTACACGGGCTTGAACCCGGGGTCGGTGACGATGAAGGCCGGCAGCGGAGCCTCGACCTCCTCGATCTCGTCGTACGCCGTGCGCTCGGCCACGAGCCGCTCGCCTTCGACGCGCCAGTTGAGGACGTGCGTCACGACCGGCCAGCCGAGCTTCCACGCCGTCTGCGGGCCGGTCTGGCCGGTCTCGCCGTCGGCGCTCTTGAAGCCGGCGAAGATCATGTCGACGTTGCCGATCTTGCGAACCGCGCCCGCGATCGTCTCGGCCGTCGCAAGCGTGTCCGCGCCGCCCATCTTGCGGTCGGAGAGCAGGTAGCACTTGTCGGCGTAGATGGACATGGCTTCCTGCAGGATCTTCTTGTAGTTGGGCGGGCCCATCGTGAGGACGTGCACGGTGCCGCCGTGCTTGACCTTGGCCTCAAGCGCCGCCTGCAGCGCGAACTGGTCGTTCGGGTTGAGGACCGTGGGCGTGTTGCCGCGGTCGAGGGTGTTGTCCTCCTTGAACTTGACTTTCCCTTGGCGAAAGTCGGGGACGCCCTTCACCAGGACGACGTATTCCATAAGGAAGGTCCTCGGGGGCGAATTGGTGCCTTCCTTTTAAAGGTTCGGTGCCATTCTGGCGCGTCCATGCCGCCCACCCGCGTCACCAAGCAGGAGGCCCTCGACTACCACGCGGACGACCCGCCGGGGAAGCTTGCCGTCGTCGCGACGAAGCCTTCCGCCACGCAGCGCGACCTCTCGCTTGCCTACACGCCCGGCGTCGCCGAGCCCTGCCTCGAGATCGCGCGCGACCCCGAGACGTCCTACCGCTACACGGGCAAGGGCAACCTCGTGGCCGTCGTCACGAACGGAACGGCCGTGCTCGGGCTTGGCAACATCGGCGCGCTTGCGGGCAAGCCCGTCATGGAGGGCAAGGCGGTCCTGTTCAAGAAGTTCGCCGACATCAACGTCTTTGACATCGAGGTCGCCGAGACGGATCCCGTCGCCTTCGTCGAGACCGTGAAGCGGATCGCCCCGACCTTCGGCGGCATCAACCTCGAGGACATCAAGGCGCCCGAGTGCTTCGAGATCGAGGACCGCCTCAAGCAGGAGCTCTCCATCCCGGTCTTCCACGACGACCAGCACGGCACGGCGATCATCAGCAGCGCCGCGCTGTTGAACGCGCTCGATCTCCAGGGCAAGCGCCTCTCCGACGTGCGGATCGTGATGACAGGCGCCGGCGCGGCGGCCATCTCCTGCGCGCGGCTGTACGTGCGGTTGGGCGCCCGGCGCGAAAACATCCTCCTGTGCGACCGCACGGGCGTCGTGCACCGGGGGCGCACCGAGAACATGAACCGGTGGAAGGAGGAGTTCGCCGCGGAAACGCGCGCGCGGACGGTCGCCGACGCGCTCGTGGGGGCCGACGTCTTCGTGGGCCTCTCGGGGCCGGGCGTCGTCACGGCCGCGATGCTAAAGACGATGGCGCAGCGGCCCGTCATCTTCGCGATGGCAAACCCCACGCCCGAGGTGGACTACGACGAGGCCAAGCAAGCGCGGCCCGACGCCATCGTCGCCACGGGGCGAAGCGACTACCCGAACCAGGTCAACAACGTGCTCGGGTACCCGTTCATCTTCCGCGGCGCGCTCGACGTGCGCGCGCGCTCGATCAACGAGGACATGAAGATCGCCGCCGCCCGCGCCCTGGCGGCGCTTGCCCGAGAGGACGTGCCCGACGAGGTGATCGACGCCTACGGCGGCCAGAACCTTCGCTTCGGCCCCGAGTACATCATCCCGAAGCCCTTCGACCACCGCGTTCTCCTGTGGGTCGCGCCCGCGGTGGCCAAGGCCGCCATGGAATCCGGGGTGGCCGGCCGGCGCGTCGACCTTGCCGCGTACCGCGAGGAGCTCGAGGCGCGCCTGGGCAAGAGCTACCAGGTCATGCGCATCGTTCTCAACAAGGCGAAGCGGAACCCCAAGCGCGTCCTCTTTCCGGAAGGCGAGCACGAGAAGATCCTCCGCGCGGCGCAGATCCTCTCCGACGAGGGCATCGCGCAACCCGTCCTCGTCGGGAGCGCGGCCACGATCCGCTCGCGCCTCAAGGAGATGGGGCTCGACGTGACGCCGGAGATCATCGATCCCGACACGATCCCGGAGTCCGAGCTTGCCGACATGGCGCAGGAGCTCTACGCGCTTCGCGCGCGCAAGGGCGTCACGCTCGTGGAGGCGCGCGAGACGCTCCGGCAGCCGGCCGCGCTTGCCGCCATGCTCGTGCGGCGCGGGCGCGCCGACGCGTTCCTTGGCGGCCTCACGACGCACTATCCCGAGACGCTGCGGCCCTGCCTGCAGATCATCGGCACGCGGCCGGAGGCAAGCCGCGTCGTGGGCCTGTACCTGATGACCCTAAAGAACCAGGTCTTCTTTTTCGCCGACGCCACCGTCAACATCGATCCCGACAGCGAGGCCCTTGCGGAGATCGCGATCCAAGCCGCAAACGTGGCCCGTCGCTTCGACGTGGACCCGCGCGTGGCCATGCTGTCGTTCAGCAACTTCGGCTCGACGCGGCATCCGCTTGCCGACAAGGTCGCGCGCGCCGTCTCGATCGTGCGCCGCCGCGATCCCTCGCTTGTCGTGGACGGCGAGATGCAGGCGGACACGGCCGTCGTGCCCGAGATCCTGCGCGGAACGTACCCGTTCTCGCGCCTGAAGGAGCCGGCAAACGTGCTCGTCTTCCCCGACCTTGCGGCGGCCAACGTGGCCTACAAGCTCCTGCAACGTCTCGCCGACGCGCAGGCCATCGGCCCCATCCTCGAGGGCATGGCGCGGCCCGTCCACGTGCTCCAGCGCGGCGACGAGGTCTCGGACGTGGTCAACATGGCCGCCATCGCGGTCGTCGAGGCGCAGGAGATGGAGGGGGAGTTCCCTCCGCGCGTTCGCATGGAGCCTTGACGGATACGCATCGCCAGGCGGGGGGCGCGGATCAACCAACGATCTCTCCAAACCTATTATATAGCGTCAACCGTGACGGATTCGCGTGCGGGCCGCTCTCGTTTCCCTCGCCTTGCTTTCCGCCGCTTTGGCGGGCTGCGTGGGAGAAGATCTCGAAGCGCACGACGCAAGCCCGGGCGTGACCTATCTTGCTCCAAGCGAGACCGATCGCCAAGCGTCCCTGCCGCCACCGCCGCCTCCGCCCGAAGAGCCGCCGGCGCCCCCTCCACCGCCTC
>DATLFM010000073.1 GCA_035541015.1 Candidatus Thermoplasmatota archaeon | reverse complement strand
GTCCTGGGCGCCGCGCGCCGGGGGTGGAAATCGGCAGGGACGCGCGCGGCGCCCAGGACCCACGCGAACCTCAAGCTCGCGTTGAGGGCGTCGGCGAGCTTGTCGGGGTGGAACGCGGTCGTCACGGCGGCGACGTTTCCGGCCGCGCTCACGCCGGCGTCCGTCCGGCTGGCCATTTGGAAGCGGCCTTCGTCCGCGCTCTGGCAGGCGCCGATGCGGGCAAGCGCCGACAGGAGGGCGTCCTCGACCGTTGGGACGTTGGGCTGGCGTTGCGACCCGTGGAACTTCGTGCCGTCGTAGGCTACCTTGAGAGCCAGGCGCTCCATCGCCCCCCGCACGCCCGGTACGGCCATGAACTCGACGCCGGCGCCAACCCGGCTTCGCGTCGGTCGAACATGTCAATCCGCCCGGCCCATGGCCAGCGGAAGTTTTTTTTACTCACTGCTCGTTTGGCTGTCTGCGAAATCTCAACGCGATGGTTGGGATGTGCTGGGGAAAGGGGGAGGAAAGCGACATGATCGATGGAAACTCCGGAGCCAAGCGCGCAAGCCAGCTGAAGGAAGTCAAGATCATGATCCCGGTGAACCAGCACATCCGATTGCATTCGGTGAAGGTGCTCACCGGCAAGCCCATCTCCGACACCGTGACCGAGGCCCTCGAACAGTACTTCACCCAGATGGGCCAGGCCAACCTCGCCACGCACGCAGCGCCCTCCGAGTTCTTCCAGGACATGACGTACTGACGATCACGCCTTCGAACGAAGCCTCCCGAAACCCCCCGGTTGGACCTCCGCGTTCGAATCAACCGGGGACGAGGGACCGGCGACGCCCTCCTCGCGGGCGTCGCCTTCCTTTCATCCCTTCCGAACCGAGCCCTGCCCCTTCCCCTTGGCCCGCTGCTGGCGCATCCGCTCGTAGAACAGGATCCCCGCGGCCACGCTCACGTTGAGCGATTCCCCCGCGCGCATGGGCAAGGCCACCGAGAAGTCCGCCAGGCTTGCGGGAAGCTTCCGCACGCCGCGCGCCTCGCCGCCCAGGACAAGCGCAAGGGGCCCCGTGAAGGAAACCTCGTCCCACGGCTTCCCCGACGCCTCGGCCACGCCGATCCAGACGTTCTCGCGCTTGAGCTCCCGGATCGCGGTCGCCAGGTTCACCGCGAGCACGACCGGGATGCGCGCGAGCGCACCCGCGCTTGCCTTGTGCGCCCCGGGCGAGATTCCCGCCGCCTCCCGCTCGGGGACAACGATGCCGTGCGCGCCGGCGGCAAGCGCCGTCCGCGCCACGGCGCCGAGGTTGTGCGGGTCCTCCACGCCGTCGAGGAGAACGAGGAAGGGGTCCTCGCCCCGCCCTCTTGCCCCCTCCAGCACGTCGGACAGGCGCGCGTACCCCCGCGGCGCCGCGATGGCGAGGATTCCCTGGTGCGGGCCGCCGTAGATCTCGTCCAGGCGGCGCTTCGTCACAAACTCGACCGGGATGCGGCGACGGCGGGCGAGATCGGCGATGCGGTCCCGGTCGCTCTCGCGCGACACGAGCACGCGCCGCACGGGCCGACCCGCCGCGATGGCCTCGAGGACGGGGTTCAAGCCCACGATGATCTCGCGCTTCATGGGGCCCGCAAGGCGGCCGGGAACGTTATATCCCTTGCTTGCGATCGGCGCGCGTGGACGCTGCCGCGCAGGCGCGCGCACCGGGCCAAGACGCCGGCTCCCGCGCCTTCCCCGAGCCGCCGCAAAGGCCCGGCCTTGTCGCGGACGAGGACGTGGCAAAGGCGCTTGCCTCAAGCGTCCAGGTGAACATCGAGAAGACCGCGCGCATGAGCCGCGCGCTCTTCCGCTCGCCCCGCCGCCGCGTGACCTTCTCCGCGATCCTTGCAACCTCGGTCTTCGGCCTCCTGCTCGAGCCCAGCCTGCCGGGGGGCCTTTTCCACGGCTTCCTTCTGATCGCGCTTCCCGGCCTTGTCGCCGCCTTCCTGTCCGCGCCGCTCATCCGCGCCATGGGCGGCACCTTCTACCAGAAGCGCTCGGCGTTCCTCGCGCTCCTGGGCTGCCTTGGCGTGGCCGTCGTGCTCGCCGTGGCGCAGGCGGCGCGCCTGGTCCTTGCCTTCCCCGAGGTCGTAAGCGTGCACCTCGCCTACGCGGCGCTCCTTGCCGTGCGGCACACGGCGCTCTACGCCACGGCCAACAACAAGCACCGCGCGACGCTTCCGGGAAGCCTCCTCCAGTTCCTCGCGGCCGTGCCGGCCATCGTGGCCCTCTACCCTCCCCAGCCGGGCGAGACGCTCGTCGCCGTGGCCCTGCCGCTTGTGTTCCTCCTGCCCACCGTCTTCTTCCTCTCCATCTTCGACACGCCCATCCGCCGCAACTTCGGCGTCTCGGCGTTCGACTTCCTGCGCTACTTCCTCGACCACTTCACGACCGGTTCGCGCGCGGGCGAGGATCTCATCGCCCGCATCGGGATGCCCATCGAGGCGCGCGTGGGCCTCGTCGCCTTCCGGCGCCCCGGCGGCAGGATCAAGGCCGTGGTGGCCGTGCCCTCGCTCCACCCGGGGCCCGTGGGCCACCTCGGCGGCGGCGACCTTCCCGAGAAGATCGCCGAGCGCATCCCGCGCGCCGAGCACGTGCTCGTGCCCCACGGCGCCTGCACGCACGACATGAACCCCACGCGCTCGGAGGAGGTCACGCGCGTGGGCGACGCCGTGAACGA
>DATLFM010000072.1 GCA_035541015.1 Candidatus Thermoplasmatota archaeon | reverse complement strand
CGAACGGAACGCGCGACTTTGCCGGGAGCGCGCTCGGAGCCTTGGCGCGGGCGGCAGGGGGCTTGGGCGCGGGCGCTTTCTTGGGCGGAAGCTCGACGCGCGCTTCGATCGCGTCGAGCGTCGCTCCGATGTCGTCGAGCGTGCGCACGGCGTCGTCGCGGAGGACGACGGTCGTCTCGGTCCCCTTGCCCTCCTTCAGGTACCCGACGCGCGCGACGACGGCGCCGGGCGTGCGGGAGAGCACGGTTGCGGTCGTGACCTCGACGCCAAGATGACGCTCGATGCGGCGCCGGTCCTCCTCGGACAGAGGCTCGGGCGGAGGGGCCGGGCGGCTTTCGCGCCACCGCGGCTCGGTTCGGCGGCCTTCGGGCGGCGCGAGCTCTCCGGTCGAGAAGGCGTCCACGATGCGCTCGATCTCCTCGAGCGACTCGGGCCGCGTCTTGTGCCAGCTGCGCTCCTCGAGCTCGACGCGCGCGCTTGCGTCGGCGGCCGCGGCCTCCTGCTCGATCTTGCGGGCGCGCGGGAATCGCTCCTGGTCGAGCAGAACGACGGTCTCCTCCGTCTCCTCCTTGACCTCGCGCTGGACGTTCCCCCGCGGCTCGTGCGCCACGCCGGCGTCGCTCATGATCGAGCGGGCAGGGGGGTGGTGGTTCATAGACGTTGCGGGAAGCCGCCGGCCGCGTCGACGGGCGCCACGACCGTCAGGAACACCCGCGGCCCCGGAAACTGCTGGTTCACGCACGCGCAGGCGACAAATCGCGTGAGCAGGCCGCCCGCGTAGCGATCGGGCGGGATCGTCACGCTCACGATCGAGGCGGAGGGTTGGCCGCTGCCGTTGGCGGAGGCGACCTTCTCGCCGGCAAGGGTGAAGACGTCCAGCGTGCAGCGCAGCCCGTCGTCCGGGTCGTCGTCGGCGCACAGCATCCACGCGTGCACCCCGTCGGGCGAGGCGGGCAAGGCGATGGATTCCGTAGCGGAGGCGAACAGCAGCGTGTGGCTTCCGCGCGTCTTGATGGCGACGGCGGCGAGAAACCCGGTCGAGGGGACCTCGCCGTCGGTCGTCGAAGCGACGAGACTCGGGAGGGCCATCGGCAGCAGGAGGACGCTTGCGATCCAGCACGCCCGCGGAAGCATGACGGTGAGCCGGCGGGCGGGGGGATGTTCTTTGGCGTCGGTAGGTTGCACGAGGGGGGATCACCGCTCGGCGGCGATCCGCCAGGCGGTGAGCTCCTCGAAGGGCAGCTTGCGCACCGCAAGCGGGCGCGCGGCAAGGCCCGACCGGACGGCCTGCTCGCGCCACGCCGGGCCGGTGCGGCTGCTCGCGACGACGACGGCGCGGCCGGCGGGAGCCCAGACGCGGGGAAGGTCCGCGACGAGCCGGGCGAGGGTCTCGGCCCCGGTGCGGCCGCCGCCGAGGGCCTCCTCGATGGGGCCCGCACGAGCGCCCGGCTCGTCCGGAAGGTAAGGCGCGTTGAACAGGACGAGGTCGAAAGGACCTTTGGCAAACGACAGGAGGTCGCCCTGCACGACCGGGAATCGCACGCCATTCTCCGAGGCGTTCTTCCGGGCGAGGTCGCAGGCGGCTTGCGAACGGTCGGACGCAAGCACGCGCGCGCCAAGCTTGGCGGCGGCGACGGCCGCAAGCGCCGTTCCGCAGCCGACCTCCGCCACGCGCGCGCCGGCCGCCGGCGTCTCGAGCAGGAGGCCCTCGAGCAGAAGCTCGGTGTCCTCGGCCGGACCGTAGACGCGAGGATGCGTCCGGACGCGAAGCCCGAGATCCTCGACGAGGCTCACGCGGCTCCCTTCGCAAGCGCGCGCGCAAGCGCGTTGGCCGCCTGGCCGAGCTCCTCGGGCGTCTTGTCCTCGGCACGCTCGTCGCTCCGCGGCACGTCGTTCACGGCCGCCGCGACGTCCTCCCGGCGCGCGGCAAAGAGCCGCCATTGCGACAGCACGCCGTTGCGGAGGGTCTTTCGCCGCTGGGAGAAGCAGGCCCGCACGAGCGCGTCGAAGACGCGCTCGTCGTCGACGGCAAAGGGCGGCTTCTCGCGCGGCACGATGCGGACGACGGCGCCGTGCACGCGCGGGCGCGGGCGGAACGCGCCCGGCGGGATGCGGTCCACGATCTCGCACTTCGCGCGGTAGTATGCGTTCACCGTGAGGCGCGAGTACTCGGAGGTGCCCGGACGGGCGACGAGCCGGCGCGCGAACTCGCGCTGGTAGAGGAGTACCCCAAGCTCGAAGCGGCGCTCGAGCAGGCGGAAGGTGATCTCGCTCGAGATGCGATAGGGAAGGTTCGCGACGACCTTGTCGAAGTCCGGAAGCGGCATGCGCGTGGCGTCGCCGTGCACGATCTCCACGTTTGCCGGCAGCCCCTCGGAGGAAAGAAGGTCGGCCAGCGTCTCGTCGATCTCGATGGCCACGACCTTGCGCGCCTGCCGCGCGAGCACGCGCGTGAGCGTGCCGCGGCCGGGGCCGATCTCGAGCACGGTCTCGTCGCCGCGCAGCAGGGCGTGCCCGGCGATGCGATCGAGGATGGAGGGGTCGAAGAGGTAGTGCTGCCCGAGCGAGGTGCGAGGCCGCGGCTCGTCGGCGGATCGACCCGCAGGAGCCGCGCGCGCCGGCCGGCGGCCGGTCGGGCGCGTGGGGGACATCTCACCGCCGTCCGGGCGGGCCGAAGCCCTCGCGCTCGACGAAGGGCAGCGCGAAGAGATGGTATTTTTGCGCCGTGTCGGTGACCTCGGTCTCGATCCGGTGGGCGATGAGCTTGGCCGGCTGGTGGAGGGCCTTCACGCGGTTTGCCATGTCCTCGAAGGTCTGGAAGGGGCCCTTCTTGCGCTCGTTGATGATGGCCCACATGAGCTTCTTTCCAAGGCCCGGCAGGAGCTCAAGCGTGTGCATGCGCATGGTGATGGGCCCGGCGTCGTTGAAGAACTTGACGAATCGGGCTTCGTTCTTCTTCACGATGTCCTCGAGGACGAAGCGAAGCTCCGATTGCGCCGAGTGCGTCATCTCCTCGTGCTTGATGCGCCCTCGCACGCGGTCGATCTTGTCGCGCTGCGCCGGGTCGCGGCCGAGGTACACGCGGTCGCCCACGAGCAGCGTCGCGCCCGCTTTGGGCTCCAACTCCAAGATCACGAAGTTCTGCTCGCCCACGGCGTAGGCGACGGGATCCTTGGAGCGTGGATTGTCGGGCCTACCCCTGGGTAGGTAATCCAGGATGTAGGCGAATTCCTCCATAAGGATCAACCGGCGTAAGCAAGTACGAGCTCAAGAACCTTGTCGATCTCTTCCTTCTCGAGCTGGAAGCGTTCCTTCGCGAAGATCGCCCGCACGTCGTCGGCGTTCGTGGGCATCGTGTCGACGATCTTGATCGCGTGGGCCGCGCTCACCTTCTTGACCTCCTGGAGCTTGGCCAGAAGCTCGTTCGCCTTTTCCGCGGAAAGGCGCGCGAACGCGCGTGCGTGTTCGAGCGCGAGCTTCTGCTCGTAGTTGAGCTCGCCGCGCTCGCTCTGCTCGCGCTCGAGGATCTCCTTCACCTCGGCGAGCGTGACCAAGCGGCCCCCGGCGTCCATGGCGATCACGCCTTGGCCGGCGCGCCCTGGAGCTTCAGGTGCTCGGGCCGCGCGATCACGGTCTTGCGCTTGTTGCCCTCGTACACGGACACGACAAACGAGGCGCCCTGCTTGCCGGTGACGACGCCGGTGAGTCCGTGGAAGCGGTGGAAGGGTTGTCCCTTGTGGACCGCCGGGTGGAGCACGATGGCGACGGAGGATCCCTCGGGGAAGTCCTGGAGGGACCGCGACGGCGGGGGCGGGCCGCGTTCGCGCGGCTCGCGCTGGAGCTTGTAGCGGGTCTTGTTCCTTCGTCCGCGGGATCGCTGGGCCATGATCGTCACCTTGGGGCCGCGTCACTCCGCCT
This sequence comes from Candidatus Thermoplasmatota archaeon, assembly GCA_035541015.1. Taxonomy (NCBI): domain Archaea; kingdom Methanobacteriati; phylum Thermoplasmatota; species Thermoplasmatota archaeon. The sequence continues at coordinate 2,529 of DATLFM010000072.1, read as the reverse complement.
CGACGTCGAGCACGTCCAACTCCCGCACGCGGCAGGGAATCCCGACGAGCTCGGCAAGCGAGGGCGAGGTGCGCCCGTCGTCGCCCGAGACGAGCTCCTTCACGTAGAGACCCGCCTCGCCCCGGATCCAGACCACGGCCTGCGCCCCCGAAAGGGCTTCCAGGCGGGCGTCGAGGACCCGGCGCTCCCGCGTGAGCATCGCACGGCGATGTTCGACGCGAGTGGGCGTGCGCTGGGCAACGGCCAAGGCGGGCAAAGCCTCGATGCTGTTCTTAAGCTTTTCGCCGTCGGGGGGGCGTTCGAAGTCGACGAGCGCCCGATAGACCTTCCGCGAGCGGGACTCCTTGACGCGGACCACTTCCTCCCGCTCCGACAACCGCAGACTCTCCACCTCCACCCGGCCGCCCGCCTCCCGATGGATCGCGCCGGCAAGGCTTGCAAGGTCGAGGGTTCGCACGCGCGGCTCCTTGAGCTCGAGCACGAAGGGCCTTCCGCGGCCCAGCATCCGGGCGTCGATGTCCTCGCGGCCCATTCCGTGGAAGTCGGCGTCGCGCGCGCGCGCCATGGCGATCGCGGGCGCCTGGACGATCTCCTGCACGCTCGTGGGATACTGCTTCCCGGTCATGCCGCAGGCGTGGCATCCTTCGCCTCCGCACCGGCGGCACGGCCAGCGCGCCTGGGGCACGTCCCGCACGAGCTTGCGGTACCGCCCGTAGACAAACAAAGGCGCGATCTGCGGGTAGGCGACGTGGAAGCGCGTGTCCACGAGGATCGTCACGTGCGGGCGCAGGACGTCGACCTTCTTTCCAAGCAGGGGCTCGAGGCGCTTTCCGATCTCGCGGTTGAGCTCGCTTGTGATGGGCTCGGCCGTCTCCCCGCCGCAAAGCGCCAGGACCTCCTCTCCCGCGTCCTCCACGAGGCGAGGCATCCTCGTCCCAACGAGGAACGTGTCGAGCTCGATGCCATCCACGGCGGCAGTCGCCACGCGCACGTACGCCGGAAGGTCGAGGAACACGCCGCGGCACCACGAGCAGTCGCGCTCTTCCACGGGGGCAAGGCCCGCGGCGGCCGCAACGGCCTCCCCGCGCTGCGCGTTTGAAAGCCCATGGCCGAGCTTGGCAAACGGGCGGCCCACGCAGCGCGCGCACAGCGGGCGTCTGGCAAGGGCGATGGCGCGCCTCGCGACGTCGGGCGTGGAGAACGGGGAGAGGTCGGCGCCCACGGTGCGCGCAAGCGCGTGCGGACTATCAAGGCTTGGGTGGCACGTACGCGCGACGCCACAGGAGCGCAAGCGTCGCCGCGGCGAGCACCATCTCCTGCGCCGGGATGTACGCCAGCGCCGAGCCCGCGGAGGAGGCGGCCGAAGCGCCAAGCGAGACGCGCTCGCGGGGCGCGGAACCCTGCGGCGGAACTCCGTTGCCGTCGTCCGTCCTCGAGACCTGCACCAAGGGCAAGTTGTCGCGGTTGTCCGACTTGAGGTCGGCGTCGCGGACGTAGAACGCGTACGCGCCCGCCTCCACGCCGTGGCTTGGCACGCGAACCGACACGGATCGCATCCGCGCGGTCGAGCCGGGCAGGGTTTCGACGCTCTCGTCGAAGAGGTGCAGCGGAACGGCGTCGACGCTGCCCTCGCCGGTCCCCAGCGCCTTCAGGGAACCGGCGGGAAGGAGGTAGGCTTCGAGCGAGTCGACGGATTCGGGCGCGACGACGAGCGCCTGGAACTGCGCGCCGGGGGCGACGTGGGCGTCCGAGACCGTAACGCCCAAGGCCCCGGGGACGACCGGCGCAAAGGAGACCTGCGCCACGGCGAGCATGGCGATGCCCGCGCAGATGGCGACGGTGGAGAGGCCCACGAGCAGGCGGAACCTCGTGGCGCCGGGATTCACGATTTGGCCGCCCTTTCGCGTGAGCTCGTAGTACACCCACACGCGCTCGTCGCTCTCGCAGCGGCGCACGAGGCCGGCGTCGGTGAGCCGTTCGAGGTGCTCGAGCACGGTGGCTTTCTTGAGGTCCATCGCGCGGGCGAGCTCCGAGAGCGTCATGCGACGCCGCGTGAGGGCTCGCATCATGTCGCGCCGCGTGTCGCTTGCCAAGGCCTTCAGGACGGGCGGGTCGATGGCAACGGCCGCAGGCTCGGCGGGGTGGGCGGCGAAAAGCTCGGAATAGGGTGCGACTTCGGCGTCGGTCAAGCGGCCCGCCTGGCCTTGAAGGGCGAGCCCGCCTGTATTCAATGTATCGATTACGGTAGGGAACCGACTCGCCGGTCGGTCGGAACCGACCGAAAAGACGGCTTGCAAGAGGTCCCCCGGCCTCCCTTGCCCTATGAACCCGTCCCTCGCCCTGCTGGTTGGCATGCTCTCGCTTCCGACGGGGCTGCCTGGCCTGCCCCTCGTCGAGGAGCCGCTCCCGCCGCTTGGGGAGGTTCCCCTCCCAATCCCGTCTCCCGTCTGGGTGGTTCCGGGGCCCGTGCCCTCGATCGAGCTTCCCCCGCCCACGCTCCTTCCGCCGCTTCCCCCCACGCCCTGCGGC
>DATLFM010000071.1 GCA_035541015.1 Candidatus Thermoplasmatota archaeon | reverse complement strand
GCAGCGCCAGCGCGAGCCACACGGTCGGACGCATGCACGTGCGAGGTCGAAGCGGACTTGAAGAACCTTTCGGACCGGGCCTCAAACGGCGCCTTGCCTATTTCTTGACCGGCGGGAGCCCCTTGCCGACGAGGACGACCTGCGCGAGCAGGGCCTCGATCTGGATGCGCTCGTTGGCGCCCTCGACGATGCGGAAGGAGACTTCGCCGATCTTGTCCACGAGCTTCACCTTCACGTCGTCGGGAAGCGAGAGGTCGAAGACGGTGCGGTGCACCTGCTTCACGACGTCCTCGCCCGAGAGCCCGTACTCGACGAGGAGGTTGTCGAGCGACTCGCGCGCTTTAAGGAAGTTGCCCGCAAGCGCGGTCTCCAGCATGGCGCGGACGTCCTCCGGCCGCGCCGTCGCGGTGACCTTGTAGATCGCGTCCTCCTCCACGCTCTTGCCCAGGCTCGCGGCGACCTGCAGCGTGTTGACCGCCCGGCGCATGTCCCCCTGCGCGACGTACACGAGCGACTCGAGCGCGTCCTTTGTCACCTCGAGATCCTCGGCCTTGGCGATGTCGCGCACGACCTTCTTCACGTCCTCGAGCGTAAGCGGCCGGAAGCGGAAGACCGCGCAGCGGCTCTGGATGGGTTCGATGATGCGCGACGAGTAGTTGCACGACAGGATGAAGCGGCAGGTTCCGGCGTACCGCTCCATCGTGCGGCGCAGCGCCGCCTGCGCGTCGGACGTGAGGTTGTCGGCCTCGTCGAGGAAAATGATCTTGAACGAGGAGCCGCCGATGGGCGCCGTGCGGGCGAACTCCTTGATCTTGCCGCGGATGACGTCGATGCCGCGCTCGTCCGAGGCGTTGAGCTCGTGGAAGTTCTGGCGCCAGTGCTCGCCGTAGAGCTCGTGGGCAAGCGCGATGGCGCAGGTGGTCTTCCCGGTGCCCGGCGGGCCGGCGAAGAGAAGGTGGGGGAAATTGCGGGCCTTCACGTACGAGCGGAGTCGGGACGTGATCGCGTCCTGGCCCGCGACGTCGGCGAGCCGGCGGGGCCGGTACTTCTCGACCCAGATCTCGTCCATCGGCTGCCGGCAACGGGCGGCCGGGGCATAAGGCTTGGGCTCACGGGATCGTCCCGCAAGCGTCATTGCCGACACGGGCCAAGTCTCCTTCGCGAGCGTTCGCGACGGAAGCTTCGTTCGTCAAAGAAGGGCGACCGTCGCGATCGCCCGTCGTCTTTTTTCCCAAGCCTTTTTCCGCTCCCGGCCGTTTGGCGGCGCGTGAGCCAAAGCCCCCGCGCCGCCGAAGAAGCGCTCGCGGCCATGCAGGAGACCTACGCGGCCGTGGCGGCCGGCCGGTGGGACGCCTACGCGGCTCGCCTCGCCAAGGACTACCTGAGCGTGGGGCCCGACGGCACGCCCAAGGACCGCGAGCGCACGGTGCGAGACTGGCGCGAGGGCGCTACGGTGCTCGAGCTCTCCGTCCAGCCGACCGTGGCGCGCGAGGCTGGCGAGGTCGTCTTCGTGCTGGCAAAGTATCGCTGTGTGGACGAGAAAGCCGGCCAGACGCGCGAGTCCGAGGGCACCCTCTTTGAGATCTGGAAGCCCACGCCCGAGGGCTGGCGCTGCCTGGCCACGCACTTCACGCAAGCCACGGAAACCTGAGGGGCGCCTCGTGGCGCCCCGAGGGGGGCGCCGGATCGAGGGATTCGGCGAGGCGGGCTTCCACGTCCGCGACGAGCCGCTCGACGTCCACGCCCCACCACGACGGACGGTACGGTTCGGCGTAGCGCAGGAAGCCTTCGCGCATGCGCCGCGCGCCGTGGCGGTTGCCGCGCGAGGCTTGGTGGAGCGCCACGGCGGCCTGGATGAGAGCCTTCTCGAAGTTCGACGTCCAGACCGCTTCCCACGCCTCGTGGGCCTCGAAGTAGCGCCCGGCGTCGAAGTGCTCGACGGCCAGGAGGAAGCGCGGGTCGCAAAGCGGCGGGAAGCCCGGACCGGGCTCACGCGGGGACGTCGACGAGCACCTCCCCGTCCGGCGTCACGCGCGCCGGGAAGACGGCGATGCGCGAGCCGGGGTTGAACGGATTGCGACCCGTGCGCACGTCGAAGCGGAACGCGTGCAGCGGGCACGTGACGACGGCGCCTTCGAGCGTCCCCTCGTGCAAGGGCCCGCCGCGGTGCGGGCACACGGCGTCGGCGGCGTGCGGCGCCCCGCCGATCTTCCACACGGCAAGGAGCCAAGGCCCGTGCTCGACGAGCACGCAGCCCCCCTCGGGGATGCGCGCGAGCGGGCCGGCGGAGACCTCCGTCATCGTCGGCCCAACGCAGGCGCCTTCCTTAACCGCGTCGGCCCGGCCGCCGGGCCGGCTCATCGCCCGCGGGCGAGGCGTCCGCGTAGACCGTCTGCACGAGGCGCGATTCCCGGTAGTTGCGGAGACGCTCCGAGAACGCCCGGATGCGGTCGGCGTCCCCCTGCAGCACGAAGACCTCGATGCAGTCCTCGCCCGTGTGCGAATGGACCATGGATTTGACGATGTCGTTGAACGCGTGCCGGATCTCCCCGATGTGGCGCTCGTGACCCTCCGGGTAGACGAGCGTGAGGGTGGCGGCGCGGCGGCCCTTGCGCTCGGTCTCCTGCGACGCGGCGGCCAGGAACTCCCGCAGCGCCGCCCGCACGACCTCGGACCTGCCGGCAAACCCGCGCCGGGCGATCAGGCGGTCCGTCTCCTCGACGAGCGATTCGGGAAGCGATACGCTGACGACGCCCATGCGCTCCCCAGGGCTTTCCATTTTATGAAACCTTCCCCGTGCCAACCATACCACTTTGTTAGCCGTTGGACAGCCTGCCCCAGGCGAAAAGAAACCCGCTGTGAACCAGAAGGCACCATGGTTATGAATCCTTATTAACAAAAGCAGCACCGGGCTCGCAATCCGCCAAAGCGGATTAATAGGCCCTGCTCCGTGAACCCCACGCATGCGGACGCTACGTACGCTCGCCCTTGCCCTTGCGATTGCCCTTCCCGGCTGCCTCCAAGGCCAAGACGGCGCGCGCGAGGCGCCGGTGGTCGCCACCTTCTATCCGCTCGCCTTCTTCGCCGAGCGCATCGCCGGCGACAACCTCGCGGTCGCCACGCTCGTCCCGGCCGGCACGGAGCCGCACGATTGGGAGCCCCGGCCCTCCGAACGGGTCCGCGTCGAGCGCGCGTCCGTGTTCGTCTACAACGGCGCCGGCCTCGAGCCGTGGGCCGACGAGTTCGTCCGGGACCTCACCGCGCGCGGGGCGGTCGTCGTGGAGGCGACCCGCGGCCTTGCGCTGCGGGAGGCCGACCGGCCGCACGAGGGGGACCCCGGGCAGGACGAGACGGGAACGCACGAGGAGCACGAAGGGACAAAGGATCCGCACGTGTGGCTCGACCCGGTCCTCGCGCAGGGCGTCGTCGAGAACATCCGGGCCGGCCTCGCCCGGGCGGATCCGGGCAACGCGACCGCCTACGGCGCCCGCGCGACCTCGTTCTCGGCCGAGCTTGCCGCGCTGCACGGCGAGTTCGAGCGGGGGCTTGCCCGGTGCGGCAACCGCAACATCCTCACGACGCACGCGGCCTTCGGCTACCTCGCGGACCGGTACGACTTCCTCATGCACAGCGTCCACGGCCTGACGCCGGAGGCGGAGCCTTCGCCGGCCAAGATCCGCGAGATGGTGAACCTCGCCCGCGCGCTCAACCTCACGCACGTCTTCTTCGAGACGCTCGTCTCGCCCCGCGTGGCCGAGGTGATCGCAGACGAGGTCGGCGCGCAGGTCCTCGTGCTCAATCCCATCGAGGGCCTCACCGCCGAGGAGCGCGCCGCCGGAAAGACCTACTTCGATCTGCACCGGCAGAATCTGGCCAACCTGCGCCTTGCGATGCGCTGCGGGTGAGGTTCGATGCCGCCTGCCGCCTGCCTTGCGACGCAGGATCTGACGGTACGCTACCACGGCGAGACGGTCGTGGATCGCGTGACGCTACGCGTGGATTCCGGCGAGTACGTGGGCGTCGTGGGTCCCAACGGGGCCGGCAAGAGCACGTTCCTCAAGGCGCTTGTGGGCTTGGTCCCCTTCGACGGTCGCGTCGAGCTCTTCGGCACGCCTCGCGAGCGCTTCGGAGCGTGGCATCGCGTGGGCTACGTTCCGCAGCACGTTGCGCATCCCAACCCGCACATCCCGGCGACCGTGGACGAGATCGTTCTCCTCGGACGCGCGGGCCGGCGCGGGCTTGGGCGACCGTTCGCGCGGGAAGACCGCGCGGCCGCCCGGGCGGCGCTTTCCGCCGTGGGCCTTGCCGACCTCGGGCGGGCGCGGCTTTCCACGCTCTCGGGGGGCCAGCGGCAGCGCGTGCACCTTGCGCGGGCGCTTGCGGGCGAGCCCGAGCTCCTGCTCCTCGACGAGCCCACGACGGGCATCGATCCGGCGACGCGACACACGTTCTACGAGCTTCTGGACCACCTCAACCACGATCGGGCGCTCACGATCGTGCTCGTCTCGCACGACACGCATTCGCTCTTCCATTCGGTGCACCGCATCGTCGCGCTCAACCGCCGCGTGACCTTCGACGCCGCCGCCTCCTCGATCGCCTCGGAGGAGGACCTACACCATCTCTTCGGCGCGCATCCGGAGCCTGCGCACGGGGGGGTGCGCGATGCTTCCCGGGCTTGAGATCTTCGAGTACCAGTTCGTCGTCCGCGCGCTCGTGGCCGGCCTTTTGGCCGCGGCGATCGCGTCCGCGCTTGGCGTCTACGTCGTCCTCCGCGGCGCGGCCATGATCGGCGACGGCCTTGCCCACATCGCCTTTGGCGGAATCGCCCTTGGGCTCTTTGCCAACGTGTTCCCCTTCGGCGTGGCCGTCGCGTTCGCCGTCCTTGCCGCCGTGGGCATCGAGCTCCTGCGGGCGCGGGGACTTGTCCTCACCGACACGGCCATCGCGATCTTCTTCACGACCGGCCTTGCCGCGGGCCTCGTCCTCGTGAGCCTCTCGGGCGGGTTCAACGTCGATCTGTTCAGCTTCCTGTTCGGAAGCCTCGTTGCCGTCGGTCCCTCCGACCTTCCGCTCTTGGCGGCGCTTGCGCTTGCCGTGGGCGCGTTCGTGGTCGTGTTCGAAAAGGAGCTCTTCTACGTCACGCTCGACGCCGACGGCGCCCGCGTGGCGGGCCTGCCCGTGCGCGCGCTCGAGATCGGCTTTGCGGTGGCCACCGCCTTGGCCGTCGTCGTGACCGCGCGCGTCGCCGGCGTCCTCCTCGTGTCCGCCCTGCTTGTCGTGCCGGCCGCGGCCTCGCTTCAAGTGGCCGCAAGCTTCCGCCGCGCCGTCCTGGGCAGCGTCGCCGTCGCGCTCTTCGTGGTCGTCGCCGGGCTGTACCTCGCGTTTGCCGCCGACCTTCCGCTGGGCGCCTCGATCGCGCTCTCGTCCGTCTCCGTGTTCGCCCTCTCGCTCGTCGCCCGACGGGTTTCGGGCGCCCGAGGCGTCGTCGCCCCCTGACTAGCGCAAGCCGAGCGCCAGCGAGGCCAGCAGGACAAGCCCCGCCACGGTGGCGCTCACGGGGATCGTGAGGATCCAAGCGCCAAAGATGCGGCGCGTCACGCCCCAACGCACCGCCGAGAAGCGCTGCGCCGTTCCGACGCCGATGATGGATCCCGTGATCGTGTGGGTCGTGCTCACGGGAATCCCGGCGACGGCGGTCATGGCAAGCGTGACGGCGCCTCCCGTCTCGGCGGCGAAACCCTGGTGCGGCCGCAGCGCCGTCACGCGCTGGCCCAGCGTGCGGATGACCTTCCATCCGCCAAGGATGGTGCCGATGGCAATCGTCGTGAAGCTTGCAAGCAGGATCCAGAACGGGATCGGGTCGTCCTTGGCGTGGAGGCCCACGCCGATGAAAAGGAAGGTGATGATGCCGGCCGTCTTCTGGGCGTCGTTGCCGCCGTGCCCGATGCTGTAGAAGGCGGACGAGAAGAGCTGCGCGAGGCGGAATCCGCGGGACATGGAGCCCGGGCTTCGCCGCCGGAGGGCCCAGGCGACGGCGGCGAGGATCGAAAGCCCGAGGACCAAGCCGATGAGCGGCGAGAGCACGATGAAGAGGAACGTGCTCATGAGCCCCTTGATCGGGGAGCCCCAGATGAGGACGCTTGCGCCGCCGGCGGCCACGCCCGAGCCCACAAGTCCACCGATGAGGCAATGGCTGATGCTGACGGGAAGCCCCGTGTGCGTGGCAAAGGCCGCCCACGCGATGGCGCCGACGAGCGCCGCGAAGGTCACAAGGGGAATGCCCACCGGAAGCGCCGCCACGTCGACAAGGCCGCTGCCGATCGTCTTTGCCACCGCCGTGCCGTACACGAACAGCCCGGCGAAGTTGAACGCGGCGGCCCACAGGACGGCCGCAAGCGGCGAGAGCGCGCCCGTGCTCACCACCGTCGCGATGGAGTTCGCCGCGTCGTTCATGCCGTTGTAGAGGTCGAACAGCAGCGCCAGCGCGACGAGCCCCGCGAGGATCTCGAACTCGTAGGCCATGGGCTCACGCGTACTTGACGAGGGTGTCCCGGATCACGTCGGCCGCGTCCTCGCACTTGTCGGTCGCCATCTCGATGGCCTCGTACACGTCCTTGAACTTGATCACGTCGAGCGGCGAGTACGATCCCCGGAAGAGCTCCGCGACGGACCGGTTCTTGATGTCGTCGGCCGCGTTCTCCAAGCGGTGCACCTCGACGAGGTGTCGAGCGACGTCGACGTTCCGCAACGATCGCAGGCCGAGCACGGCCTTGTTCAGGTGCCCCATCTGCGCGTGCAGGATGGTGCCAAGCTCGACGAGCGCGGGCGTCGGCTTCACGTTGTAGAGGTGCACGTGGTTGGCCGTCGCCCAGGCGAAGTCGAGGACGTCGTCGAGCGCCGAGGCCAGACGTCCGAGGTCCTCCCGGTCGATGGGCGTGATGAACGTCGCGTTGACGCGCTCGAAGATCTCGTGGACGACGAGGTCGCCCTCGTGCTCGATGTCCTTGATCGGCTTGGGATCGACGCCGGCGCCGGCTTGCAGGTAGTCGCGCAGAGCCTCCGTGCCGCGGAGGACCACCGAGGACTCCCTCTCGAGAAGATCGAAGAACGTCCGCTCCTGCGGAAAAAGAATCTCGCGAAGCGCCATCACCTCACCGCGACCGCGTACGCACCGGCGCGGCTTGAGGCTTACCTACCGAATCTATATAGACTCCATAGTCCGTGCGCCCGCGATGGAGTACCGCAAGATCCAGAAGACCGGCGGCGCGACCTTCGCCGTCACGCTTCCCAAGCCCTGGGCCCGCAAGGCCGGCCTGCGCGCCGGCGATCTCGTCGGCCTGCAGGCCCAAGGCGACGGGACCCTCGTGCTCACGCCGGGCCGCCCCGGGCGCCGCGAGAACGGCCGCGGCACGACGGCGCGCATCCGCCTCGCCGAGGAGAGCCGCGACGAGCTCCAGCGTCGCGTGATCGCCGCGTACCTCGCCGGGTTCGACCTCGTCGAGATCGAGTCGCCCCGCATCCGGCCGGCCGAGCGCGCCCTCGTGCGCGAGCTCGTCCGCCGCCTCATGGGCGCGGAGATCATCGAGGAGACCTCCGACCGCATCGTCGTGCAGGACCTCGCGGACACGTCGGAGTTCGACATGCGGCGCGGCGTGCGCCGCATGAGCCGCGTCGCGCGCTCCATGCACGAGGACGCGATGAAGGCCATCGCCGACTCCGACGCGGAGCTTGGGCGCGACGTGGAGGGCCGCGACGACGAGCTCGACCGGCTGTATTGGCTCGTGAACAAGCAGTACCACCTCGTCCTCCGCAATCCGCGCGCGGCCGAGGGCATGGGCGTGACGGGCACGACGGGGCTCGGGTTCCTCCTCGTGGGCCGCATCCTCGAGCGCATCGGGGACCACGCGGCGCGCATGGCGCAGACGGTCCCCACGCTCGCCGGCTCGCGCATCCCGCCTGCCATCCTGGAGGAGCTGCGCGAGGCAAGCGCCGTCTCGCTGTCCATCGTGCAGGAAGCCGTGGAGGCGCTCTACGGGGAGGACTTCGAGCGCGCCAACGTCGCCATCCGCCGCTCGAAGGAGCTCTCCGCGATCAAGAAGGACCTGCTGGGCCGGCTCGTGAAGCTGCGTCCCGAGATCGTCCTACCGTTGACGCTCGTCCTTGAATCCATCGAACGAACGGGGAACTACGGGACCGACATCGGCGAGATCGCCATCAACCACCTGTACGCGAAGTAGCGCCGCGGCCTTCAAGTGGACGGGACGCCCATTCCGGGCGTGGACGCCCGACCCGCCCTCGCCGAGGCCCTGGGAACCTACCTCCTCGTCTTCTTCGGCGCAGGCGCCATCCTCGCCGAGGCTCGCACGGGCGCGCTTGGCCACCTCGGGATCGCGCTCGCCTTCGCCTTTGTCGTGCTCGTCGTCGTGTACGCCCTCGCGCACGTGTCGGGGGCGCACATCAACCCCGCCGTCACGCTCGCCTTTGCGGCGGCCGGCCGCTTCCCGTGGCGCCTCGTGCCCGGCTACCTCGCCTCCCAGGCGGCCGGAGCGACGGCCGCCGCCGGGACCCTCCTTGCCATCCACGGACCCGTCGCCGACCTTGGCGCGACGACATTGTCCCCCGACGTGTCGGCGGTTTCGGGCCTTGCGCTCGAAGCGCTCGCGACCTTCCTTCTCGTCCTCGTGATCTTCGGCGTCGCGACGGATCCGCGCGCGTCGCCCGGCGCGGCGGGCCTTGCCATCGGGCTTGCCATCGGGCTCGACGCCCTCGTCGCGGGCCCCTTCACGGGCGCCAGCATGAACCCCGCCCGCAGCCTTGGCCCCGCGCTCGTGTCCGGGCAGTTTGCCGACCTTTGGCTCTACCTCGTCGCGCCGGTCGTCGGAGGCGTGGCCGCCGCGTTCACGTACGAATATCTGCGGCCGGGCAGGGCGCCGCCGTCGCCGTTGGGCGTCGCGGGACCGGTCGATCTGGAGAGATCGTCTTGACGGCGTTCCGCATCCTCTTCGCCTGCGTGGGCAACGCCGCGCGCTCGCAGATGGCCGAGGGGTTCGCGCGGGCGATGGCCGGCGACCGTGTGGACGCGCGCTCGGGCGGCAGCCGGCCCGCGGGCGCAGTCTCGCGAAAGGCCATCGAGGCCATGCGCGAGAAGGGCATCGACATCTCCGGCCACCAAAGCAAGGGCTTCGACGAGGCGTGGATCCGCGACGAGGCCGACCTCGTCGTCACCATGGGCTGCGGCGAGGACGCGTGCCCCGCGTTTCTCGGCAAGCGCACGATCGACTGGAAGCTCGAGGATCCGATCACCATGGACCTCGACGGCGTGCGGCAGGTGCGCGACGAGATCGAGCGAAGGGTGCGCGACCTTCTGTCTCGTGAACGCCTCCTGTGAGATGCATACATACGTATACGAACGTATACATCGTCGGGCGTCACGGCGGGATTTCGCACGCCTCGCGCTCGAGCCTTCGGATGTGCAGCGCAAGGAGAGCGACGACGCCGCCTGCGACCAGCAGCGGCACGAGCAGCGAGGACAGGGGCACGCCAAGGAAGGTAGGAAGCGCCGCCAGGCCAAGGGCCGCGACGGCGGCGGCGCCCGTGAGCGTGCAGTGGGCGCACGCGAAGACGAACAGGAGGGTCTTCGATTGCACGGAATCCCATCCTGCGGCGCGGTCAAAGTACTTTTCGCAAGGTCTCCGGGAGGGCGGGCACGTGGGGGTAACGCTCGATCTCGTCCGGATCGACCCAACGGCTCTCCTCGTTCTCCCAGTTGAGCGTGGGCTCCGCGCCCGGCGCCACGTCGAACAGGAACGGGTGCACGATCCACTCCGCGGCAAGCTGCGGGTCGAACACGCGCATCGGATCGCCGCGACGGGCGAGGTGGACGGAGGGCGGCCCAAGGCCCGTCTCCTCGAGGATCTCGCGCCGCGCGCCCGTCTCGGGATCCTCGCCCGCGAAGCTTCCGCTCACGCCCGCCCACTTGCCCGGATAGGTCTGCACGCGGTCGCTGCGTCGCAGCAGAAGGACTTTTCCGTCCGGGCGCCGCAGGAAGCACGTGACGACCTCGCGACGCTTCATCGCCGCGGGAACCGCACAACCGTTTAAATATCTCGCTTCCCTAGCGGGCCCGATGGTTCGAGCTTCTCGAGCCGCACGCAGCAAGCCCGTGGCGCGCGCCGCGAAGTCGTACGATCCGCGGGAGCTTGAGCCGCGCATCCAGGCGTGGTGGCGCAAGGCGAAGGTGCACGAGCGGACGCGCAAGCTTCGCGCGGGGGGCAAGCCCTTCTACTTCATCGACGGGCCGCCGTACACCTCGGGCCACATCCACCTCGGCACGGCCTGGAACAAGATCCTCAAGGACGCTCAGCTTCGGTTTGCGCGCATGCAGGGGCGCGACGTGCGCGACCAGGCGGGCTTCGACATGCACGGCCTTCCGATCGAGGTGAAGGTCGAGAAGGAGCTTGGCATCGCCAACAAGAAGGACATCGAGGCGATGGGCATGGCGAAGTTCGTGAAGAAGTGCCGCGACTTCGCGCTTGGCTACCTCGAGAGCATGACCGCCGAGTTCCAGGAGCTTGGCGTGTGGCTCGACTGGGAGAATCCCTACCGCACGATCGACAACGCCTACATCGAGGGCGCGTGGTGGGCTCTTGCGCGCGCGAACGAGAAAGGCCTCGTCTACCAGGCCGAGAAGGGTGGCATGAGCTGGTGTCCCCGCTGCGAGACGGCGCTTGCGGAGGCCGAGGTCGAGTACTGGGACGAGGACGACCCGGCCGTGTACGTGAAGTTCCCCTTGGCCGACGCGCCCAACACCTTCCTCGTCATCTGGACCACGACCCCGTGGACGCTTCCAGCCAACGTCGCCGTCGCGGCGCACCCCACGTTCAGCTACGCGAAGGTTCTCGCGAGGAAGGACGGCCGCGACGAGACGCTCATCCTGCTCGACGCGCTCGTCGAGCAAGTCCTGGCGCTTGGCCGGTACGACGACCACACCGTGCTCGGCCACGTCGTGGGCGCCGACCTCGAGGGCGTGCGCTACCGCCACCCGTTCGCCGAGGAGTTGCCCTATCATCGTTCGCCGCCCACGCCGCGCAACAACACCGTCGTGCTGGCCGACCACGTGACGGCGGAGAACACGGGCCTCGTGCACACGGCGACTGGGCACGGCGCGGAGGACTTCGCCGTCGGCGAGAAGACCGGGATTCCGCCTTTCTGCCCTGTCGGCGAGAACGGGCGGTACACCGACGAAGCCGGCCCGTTTGCCGGCGTCGACGTGAAGCAGGCGGACCCCGCAGTCGTCGAGAGCCTTCGTGGGAAGGGCCTCCTCCTGCACGAGGGGCGCATCACGCACCGGTACGGCCACTGCTGGCGGTGCAAGACCCCGATCCTCTACCGCACCACGCGGCAGTGGTTCGTGGCGATCACGAAGATCAAGGACAAGATGCTCGCCGAGGTCGACCGGGTGGCGTGGACGCCCGAGTGGGCCGGCTCCGCACGCCAGCGCGACTGGGTCGAGAACGCGCGCGACTGGTGCGTCTCGCGGCAGCGCTACTGGGGCATTCCCATCCCGGCGTGGCGGTGCGAGCGCGGGCACACGCGGATCGTCGGGTCCGTCCGCGAGCTCGCCAGGCACGCGGCGAAGGGTTACAAGAAGGAAATGGACCTCCACCGGCCGGGCATCGACGGCGTGCTCCTGCGCTGCGACGCGTGCGGGGGCAAGGCGCTCATGCGCCGCGTGCCCGACGTCTTCGACGTGTGGTTCGACTCGGCTTGCGCGAGCTGGGCGCAGCTTGGGTATCCCGGGTCGGACAGGGAGTTCAAGAAGTGGTTCCCGTGCGACTGGATCACGGAGGCGCAGGACCAGACGCGCGGCTGGTTCTACTCGCAGCTTGGCGCCGGCGTCGCGGCGCTCGATGCGGTGCCCTACGAGCGCGTGCTCATGCACGGCTGGGCGCTCGACCCCGAGGGCAAGCCCATGTCGAAGTCGCTTGGCAACATCATTCCGCCGCACGACGTCATCGCCAAGCACGGCGCCGACGCGATGCGCTTCTATTTCCTCTCCGGGGCGCCCTGGGAGGACGTCGCGTTCTCCTGGGAAGCCGTTCGCAACCACCAGCGCATGCTGAACGTGCTCTGGAACGTCCACGTCTTCGCGACGACGTACATGGCGCTCGACGGCTTCCGCGCGTCGGACGCGCCGCAAGGCCTCAAGCACGCCCGTCGCGAGGACCGGTGGCTCCTCTCACGGCTCGAGTCCGTGCGCGACGAGGTGACGACGGCGTTCGAGACCAGTCATTATCACCTGGGCGCCCGAGCGCTTGCGAACTTCGTCCTGGAGGACCTTTCCCGCTTCTACGTGCGCCTGGTGCGCGACCGCACGTGGCAGGAGAAGGCGAGCCGGGACAAGCTTGCCGCCTACGCCACGCTGCACGAGGCCCTCTCGGGCGTGGCGCGGCTCCTTGCGCCCTACGCCCCGCACGTCGCCGAGGCCCTGCACGCGGACCTCGGAGGCGAGCGCGAGAGCGTCCACATGGAGGACTGGCCCAAGGCGCGGCCCAACCGGCGCGACCCGGCGCTCGAAGGGCAGCTCTCCCGCGCGCGCTCCATCGTCGACGCCGCCGCCCAGGCGCGGGCGAAGGCCAACCTCAAGCTGCGCTGGCCCGTGCGGACGCTGTGGGTCGCCGGCGAGCCCGCGCTCTCCGAGGTCGTCGCGCGGTTCGGCCCGCTCCTTGCCGAGCAGACGAACGCAAAGAGCGTCGAGTACGTCGGCTCGCGGTGGGGCCGCTTTGCCAAGGAGATCCTGCCCGTGAAGAACGTGATCGGGAAGACCTTCCGGCAGGACGGTCCGCTTGTCATCGAGCGCCTGCGGTCCCTCACGCCCGCCGAGATCGAGAGCATCGAGAAGGAGCTCTCGGTCCTGGGCAAGGTGGAGCTCACGCACGAGGAGATGGTCTTCACCCTCACGCCGGACATGGTGACCTTCCAGGAGAAGCTCTCGGCCGAGTACGTCGGCGCCGAATTTCAAGGCGGCTCCGTCTACGTGGACACCAACATCCCCGACGACCTCAAGGCCGAAGGGATGGCGCGCGAGATCACCCGCCGGATCCAGGAGATGCGGAAGGAGGCGGATCTCGAGGTGACGGCCACGATCGCCGCGCGGATCGCCGCCTCGCCGGAGACGACCGCGCTCCTGCGCGCGAACCTCGACGACGTGAAAGGCGCCACGCGCAGCGTCTCGATCGAGTTCGGGCAAGCGCCACGCGGCACGTGGACGAAGGAGTGGGACGTCGAGGGGGAGACCGTCACGATCGCCCTCTCGCCCGCGCGGCCGACCCGGCCCCGGGCGACCAAGCGGCCCGCCCGCGCGTCCGCGCGTCCGCGCCCCGCCAAGCCCGCGCGCGCGCGCAAGCGCTGAGGCCCTCAGTCTCGCGTCTCAAGGACAAGCGCCTCCCAGAACCCGGCATCCACGTGCTCAACGAGGCCAAAGTCCCCCGCTCGCACGAGCGCCTCGGCTCGCGGGTGGCGAAGCGAGAGCCACACGGCGTCCACCCAGCGCGAGTGCGCCTCCTCCTTGTCGACCGGCAAGCCCTCGTCCTCGAGTTGCAACGCCACGTGCACGCGTTCGTGCGAGTCGACCATGGCCACGGAGGCCGCCGGGTCGAGACCCAGCCGCGCACCCAGGCGCGCTGCGGCGCCCACGTCGAGCGCGGTCACGTACACGTGCCCGCCCGACGCGCGCGCGGCCAGCCGGAAGGTGAGACCCACGAGGCCCGCGATCTTGTACTCGGGCGGTACGGCGGGCCAAAGGCCGGCGTCGTAGAGGAGGTCGTGGTCGGAGAACCGGCAGCCGATGGCGCGCTCCCGGAGCCGTCGCTGCCATGCCGCGTCCGCCATCGTCGCAGCATCGCGCCCTGCGGCCAAGAACTTACGGCTCGGGCGTACGATCGGCGCGCGCGATCGCACGACGGGAAGCGCCGGTCCCGGTCGATTGCCCAGCCCAGGAGGCCAAACGCTAAAATACGCCGCGCTGGCTTGCCAAGCGAGAAAACATGCCCGTCTCCCTGGACCTCTCCACGTTCCGCCGCGGAAGCGACCTCTTGAAGCGCGGCTTTGCCTCGATGCAGAAGGGCGGCGTCATCATGGACGTCACCACGCCCGAGCAGGCCGGCATCGCGGAGGACGCAGGCGCCGTGGCCGTCATGGCGCTCGAGCGCGTGCCGGCCGACATTCGCGCGCAAGGAGGCGTGGCACGCATGGCCGACACCCGCGTCGTGGCCGAGATCGTGGACGCCGTCACGATCCCCGTCATGGCCAAGTGCCGCATCGGCCACTTCGCCGAGGCGCGCGTGCTCCAGGAGCTCGGCGTGGACATGATCGACGAGAGCGAGGTGCTCACGCCCGCCGACCCGTACTACCACGTGGACAAGCGCGCCTTCACCGTCCCCTTCGTGTGCGGCGCGCGCGAGCTTGGCGAGGCCAGCCGCCGCATGTTCGAGGGCGCGGCCATGATCCGCACGAAGGGCGAGGCGGGCACCGGCAACGTCGTCGAAGCCGTCCGCCACCGGCGTCTCATCGTCCAGGCGATCGCGCAGGCGACCGCGGCAAGCGACGCGCAGCTTCGCGCCCTTGCCGAGACCTTCGCCGACCGCTACGCCGTGCTCGCGCGCGAGGCGAACCCCGGCGCCAAGGTCACCGCCTCGACGATCGTCTTTGGCGGCTCCACGCTCGCGGAGGTCCGCAAGGGCCTCCACGGCATCCTCAAGGACGTGAAGAGGCTTCGCCGCCTCCCCGTCGTGGACTTTGCGGCCGGCGGCATCGCGACGCCCGCCGACGCGGCGCTCATGATGCAGCTTGGAAACGACGGCGTGTTCGTGGGCAGCGGCATCTTCAAGTCGTCCGATCCGGCGACGCGGGCGCGCGCCATCGTGGAGGCCGTGACGCACTTCGACGAGCCCAGGGTCATTGCGGAGGTCTCGCGGGGTCTTGGGGAGCCCATGCGGGGTCTCGAGGTGGATCGGATTCCGGTGGAGCAACGCCTGGCGGGAAGGGGAGCCTAGCGCCCTCGTGCTGGCGCGCGAACGCCCACGGCAGAACCGCCGCCGCCAGGATGCCGACGATGCCCCACTGCAGCACAAAGCCCAGGGGATCCCCCGGGCTTCCGGGGACCGGCGGCAAGGAGGCGCGGAACAGGGCGTAGAATGGAAGCGCCAGGTAGCTCGCCACGTAGGTCGCATACGTGGCCGCGCCGGAGAACACGATGCTCTCGATCGCGCGGCCGGAGGAGGCCAGGCGGTGGGCCAGAAGGAACGTGCCCATGCTCCCGAGGATGAAGATCGCGTCGGCGGCCAGGCTTGCCGTCCAGACGCGGAAGACGATCTCGGGGACAAGGCCGGGGTTGCCGGAGAGGGCAACGCGACCGCCAAGGCCCAGCACCGAGGAGACGGCCGTGAACAGGATGGCAGACGCCGCCAAGGCCCCGCGGGTCGCGCGCATGCGCCCGGGAGCGCCGCGGGGTGACCTCTAGCTTTCGGGGGCGAAAAAGTGGACGGGGGCCGTCGCGGCCCCCGCCTGGCCCCTTCCCGTTGTCGAATCTATCGGCGCTTCTTCGCGCCGCCTTTCTTCTTGGCGGTCTTCTTCTTCGCGGTCTTCTTGCGGGCTGCGCCCTTGCGCATGGTCTTTTTCTTCGCCATTTTCGTACCCCTCTTCTTGCTGGCACTCTTCTTGAGCTTCTTCTTGGCCTTCTTGGCCTTGGCGCGGGCGGGCTCCATGACAAATCCGGGCTCGGGGCCGGCCGGAGGCGCGGGAACGGGCGGCGTGAGCAGGTCCGTGATGCGGTCCAGCGCCGACGGCTCGGGAGTCACGGTCGTCGGCGCGGGCGCAGGCGTTTCTTCCACTTTCTTCGGAACGACGGGATCGGCGGCCAGAGCCATCACCGCGCGAGGGTACAGCCTCGCCGCTAAAACGGGTTTCGCTTTGAATCGGCCCTCGCGCGGCTACTTCGGCGTCGCCGTGAGCGCTTCGACGAGGGCATCTCCGAAGGCCGCGGCCGCTTCCGGCCCGCTGGCGGTGATGATGCGCCCGTCGCGCACGAGCACGTCGGAGGCCAGGGTGGCTCCGCCACGCCGCAGCTCGTCCATCGCGCCTTCGCCGTCGTAGACCGTGGCCTTCTTGCCCGCCAAAAGTCCCGCCTTTGCGAGGACGGCCGGCGACAGGCAGATGGCGGCGACGACCTTTCCCAAGCGGTCGGCCTCGCGCACGAGCCCGTGGAGCGTCTGCGAGGTCCAAAGGTGTCGCGGGCTGCCGCTTCCGCCCACGACGACGACGGCGTCGTAGTCCTGGACCTTCAGTCCCTCCAGGCTGCTCCCAACGTTCACCTTGAGGCCAAGCATGCCTGTCGCCTGCACGACTTTGGTCGAAGCGACCTTGACGACCGCGCCCTCGCGCTCGAGAATCCGCCGCGGCTCGGCGTACTCCTCGTCGCGGAAGTTCTCCGGCGCGATCACCATCAGGACCTGCTTGCCCAGAAGCTTGCCCGGCATGCCGACACCCGCATCCGCATCCGGGCGCGCGGGCTTGAGCCTGTGCCCGCAATATTTAAAGGGCGGTCGGCGGTATTCGCGCCGCACCAGCCCCGTGGTGTAGCGGCCAATCATAGGAGACTCTGGATCTCTTGACCCTGGTTCGAATCCAGGCGGGGCTACTTCCTTCGGCCATCGGCCACAGCCGATGGCCGCGGCGATTGTGGGGTTCCCCGCCAGGATTCGACGAGCGGGATCGCCGACGCGAGGCCAAAGGCCGAGCAAGGCGATTCCGCGAAGCCGGCGGACGCGCAGCGGCCGACGGCGAAGCGGAACCGCGAAGCGGTTCCGCGAAGTCCGACGGTTCGGTCGCCGCGAGGCGGCGGGCACCGAACCGGAGGAAGCGTCGAGCGCAGCGAGACGCTGCGAATCCAGGCGGGGCTATGCCGAAGAGACCGATCCAGGCGGGGCAATTCTACGAGGTCGGATCGGCCGCGTGAAGGCTGGCGGCCTCGATCGCCTGCCCAACGAGCAACGCGCGGGGCGGGCCCGGCCGGGGATCGGCGACCGCATGCAACGCGATGGCCACGGCGCGCTGGTCGGCGTGACGGAAGGTGGCCGCGCAGCGTCCCGAGCGGCCCGTGAGCGCGCCGTCGACGATCTCCTGCGCGGCCGATTGACTTTGCGGCACCACGACGTCGAGGAGCCGCCGGCCCGCAAGCGACGAAGGCTTGTGACCGAGGTGCACTCGCCAGGCGGAGTTTGCTTCGACGATCCGCCCGTCGGCGTTCACGACGCAAAGCAGCGCCCCCACGGCCTCGATCGCCGCCTCCACGAGGGCGCGCTCGGCGTAGCTCGTCGCCACCTTGGCGCGCTCGGCGGCAAGCTCGCCGCTCAGGCGCTCCTGCGCGGCGGCATGCGCCTCGGCCTCGCGAGCGACGACGGCGACGGCGCCCGGGGGCTCGGCAAGGGCGGTGGCCAGGAAATCGAAGCGCCCCGTGGGCGTCCAGACCTCAAGCGCCTCGCCGTACCCCTGGGTCCGGACCCGCAGCACGAGATCGCGCAGGGCCACGACCACGGGAGTCGAAAGGACGTCGGCGACGGCCAATCCCGCAACGACGGGCCCACGGAAGGTCCGTTCGAACGCCACGTTCGCGTACACAAGGCGGAGCTCCTCGCCGCCCAGGATGCAAAAGGGGATCGGGATCTCGCGCAGCAGGGCCTGCGGACGCAATCCGGTGACCGTCTCGATTGCCTCCGTGGACGCTCCGAGCGGCAAGAACCTCGCCCCAGCGAGGACACCCGTCGCGTGGGAAAAGCGAGTGTCTGTGGGCAAATCACGGACACGCGGCGAGCCGCGCTAAGCCGTATCCACGAACAGGAACCGGCGCACCGCGGGCTCCGGCGGCCGTTCGCGCGAGAACCAGAGGTCGACCTTCGCCGTGTCGTGGTTGTGCGCTGCGACGTCCGGCGGGTGGCTGTCGCCCGTGGGCGGGCCGTTGAACGGGTCGGGATGCCGCTGACCGTTGGCCCGCACCGCGTCGAGCGCGTCCAGGCGCACGAGGTTCACGAAGTTGTACCGGCGCGACAGCGTGGGATCGAAGGCGTCGGGGCCCACGGCCACGACGAAGATGGGCTCGGTCCCGCAGCCCACGCTTGCGGAGACGAGCGCGACCGCGACCCCGCAGCCGTCGTACTCGTAGCGGTCCACGATCCACGACTGGGCGTTTGGATCGACAAACGCGTAGCTCTCGACGTACCGCGCGCGCTGCAGATGCCGCCGCGGATCGTCGTCGCCGGCCTCCGTGGCAAGCACGAAGTTGCCCTGCGCCTCGCGCGAGAGCGTCACGCCGGGGAACAGCTCCTCGTCGTTGAACCACAGAACGCCGCGGACGGTCGTGCGGACCTCGGCCGTGCCGGCGACGGCGGCAAAGGAGACGGTCGATTGCCGGACGATGTCGGCGAGGACCGTGTGGCCCTCGACGACCGTCGCCGACTGCGTCCGGACGGGGCTTCCTCCGGCCAGCGCGACGGGGACGAGGACGAGCAGGGCAAGCGCAAGGGTCATCGTGAGGCGGCGCACGGCAAGCCTTCCGTCGCTTCGGGAGGATGTATGTGACGGAAGTTCGGGTTTGGACTCCCGCCCGCCGGGGACTTTCGGATGCAACTCACGCCGGTGACAATTCGAGGTATCGGGTGACAGTTCCCCCGCCCGGCCGTTTGATCGGGGGCCGCGCAGGGGGCCGATCCGCCACGTTCGTCCCCCCAAGCACAAACCGACGCCGCGCGCCAACCTCCGGCATGCCACCGAACTCCGCACGCCCGCCCGCCACGTTGCCGGTCGCCGTGCGCGAGTACAAGCGGCCGGACCTCACCGGATGCACGCTTGTCGTGAGCGTGCCCCACGTCGGCATGGGCAACTCGGTCGTCACGGACTTCCTGCTCGACAGCCTGCGCATGGACCAGATCGCCGTCGTCGACTCGGAGGGGTTCCCGCCTGTGGCCCTCGTGCACGACGGGCGCCCGCGCTTCCCGCTTCGCATCCACGCGAGCGTGGACGATCGCGTCGCCGTCGCCCGGAGCGAGATCCCGCTCCCCGCCGCGGTCTGCCGAGCGGTCGCGCACGCCCTCCTCGACTGGTCCGTGGATCGACGCATGCGCGCGATCGTCGCGATCGACGCGCTTGCCGGCCACGCCGATCCGAGCGCCGACGGAGGACCTCCGCCATTGTGGTTTGCCGCGCGCGGCTCGGAGGCCCGCGAGCGCGCGATGTCGGCCGGCCTTCAGGAGGTCCGCGAAGGCCTCCTCTCCGGCATCCCGGCCGTGCTGCTCACCGAGAGCCGGTTCGCGGGCGCCGAGGTCGTCGGCCTCTTCGCCGAGCTTCGCGAGCCGCTCGACGACGCGCGCTCCGTCCCCGCCCTCACGCAGGCCGTCTCGGAGATCCTGGGCGGCCTGCCGCTCGACTTCGCGCGCCTGGAGCGCGAGGTGGCCGACGTCGAATCCCGGGTCCGCAGCCTTCAGGAATCCGCGCAGCGCGAGCTCGAACGCCTCTCTGCGCCCGCGCTGCGGGACGCGATGCCGATGTACGGGTGAGGATCAAGCGCCGCGGCGCTTGGCGGCGAGGTTCGAAAGCGCCTGCGCGAAGGACCTTCGCAGCGTGCGCGCGGGCCAGCGCTGGAACATCGAGAGCTTGACCTCCTTGGGGAACGACCACATGGCGCGGATGCGGACCTCCGTCTCGCGCGACTCCGGGTGGTCCCGCGGGTGGTGGTTGAGCGCGACGTCGAACAGGAGCGTCGCGATGCCGCCGAGGCGGTTCTGCGCGCCCGTGACGAGGCTCAAGCTGAACACGCTGGGCTCGACGGCGTAGGAGAGCGTGAACTCGGCGTGGTGGCCGTCGTCGAACCGCACGCGCAGGCGCGTCCCCACCCCCTCGGATTTGCGCTCGAGCACCTCGACCGACGCGACGCCGGAGAACCACGCCGGCCAGCGCTCGAAGTCGAGAAGCTCCGGATAAACGTCCACGGGCTTGCCCGGAACGACGCCCACCACCGTGAGATCGTCCTTCTGCTTGGCCATCAGCTTCCCGAGCGTGCCCATGGGCGGGCAAACCCGAAGGGCGCATATACGGTTTTCGGGCATCCGGGGCCGTGCCCCCGCGCTCCGCGCCGCCGCCCGAGGCCGCGCCCGCACCGCTTGCGCGCGCCCTTTTGCGATGGTACGCGCGATCCGCGCGCGACCTCCCGTGGCGCCGCACGCGCGACCCGTGGGCCATCCTCGTCTCCGAGGTCATGCTCCAGCAGACGCGCGTCGCCACCGTCCTTCCCCGCTACGCGCGGTTCTTCGCGCGCTACCCCACCCCCGCGCGCCTGGCGGCCGCAAGCGAAGACGAGGTCGCGCGGGAATGGGAAGGCCTCGGCTACTACCGGCGCGCCCGCGCGCTTCGCGCGGCCGCCGCGCGCATCGCGCGCGACGGCTTCCCGCGCACCGTCGAGGGCCTCCGCGCGCTGCCGGGCGTGGGCCGCTACACGGCCGCCGCCGTCGCCGCCATCGCCTTCGACCGCCCCGAGCCGCCCGTCGACGGCAACCTCGAGCGCGTGCTCTGCCGGCTCGACGCCGTGGGAGACGACCCGCGCGTGCCCGCCGCGCGCGCCCGCCTCGAAGAGCGCCTCCGCGCGATCCTCGCGCACGGCCAACCCGGCGCGCTTGCGCAAGCGTTCATGGACCTTGGCGCAACCGTGTGCACGCCGCGCGCGCCCGCGTGCGGCGCCTGCCCGCTCGCGCGGGCCTGCCGCGTGCGAGCGACCGGGGACGCCGAGCGCTACCCGCGACGGAGGCGAAGAGCCGCGCGCCCGACGCAGGACATGGTATTCCTGCGCATCGGCGCGGGCGACCGCGTCCTGCTCGTTCGCCGCGGGCCGGGCCTCCTTGCGGGCCGATGGGCCATGCCGGGCGCCGCGCGGACGGGCCGCCGGCGCGCCGCGGACGTGGCGGCCGCGTTGCTTGCGTCGCTGGGCATCGAAGGGCAAGTGCGCGCGTGCATGGCGCGCGGCGTGCACGAGTTCACGCACCGCCGGTGGCGTTGGCAAGCGTGGGACGTGGAAGCGCGCGAGGCGAGCGCGGCCGCGGGGCGATGGTTCCGCAAGCGCGAGCTCGCGCGCGTTCCGCTCGTGGCGTTCCACCGGCCGCTCCTCGAATGATGCATACATGCGTATACGTGTGTATACATCGGCGGCGCCGGTTCAGTATTCGGGCGGCGCGTAGACGGTGAGGAAGAAGAGCGGTTCCCGCCCCACGCTTTTCACCCAATGTTGCACGCCGGCGGGGACGACAAAGAGCGTGCCCGGGGGCGCGCGGCGTTCCAACGGCGTCCGCTCGCGCCCGTCGGCCCAGATGCGAACGAGCGCCTCGCCCTCGACCACGTGGAAGATCTGGTCCGCCTCGTGGGTCTCGGGCGGGCCGGCCTCCTCGCCGGGCGCGACCGTCATGACGGCGGTCTGGCTTCGCCTCGTCTGGTGGAGGACTCGGAAGAACGCGCCGCGCGCGGAAGACAGCGGCGTCCAGAGGACCTCGTCGGCGGAGGCGGCGGGCATGTCCGTTCCATCGGGAGGCGTCGGTTTCAAGGTTTCGGGGGCGCTCGGTGGCACGGGTTTGCATGGTCGACGCGACGCTTCTCAACGTGGCCACGTTGCTCTCGGTCTCGGTGCTGGCCTTCTCCGTGCTTCTTGCGGTCGTGGGGGCGCTGTCGTGGCGCCGCTTGCGCTCGCAGCGCCTGGCCTTCGTCACGGCCGCGTTCGTGGTGCTTGCCGCCAAGGGCGCGCTGTCGAGCTACCGCGCGATCGTGGAGCTCGCGCCCGATCTTGCCGTCTCCGGCCTCGATTTCGCCGTGCTGGGCCTTTTGTATCTTTCGATCGCCAAGAGGTGAGCGGGGATCCAGGATCCCGCCGAGGCGCTCGAGCTCGAGACGCGCCGCCGCATCTTCGATCACGTCGCTGCGCATCCGGGCGATCACATGCGTTCCATCCAGCGGGAGCTTGCCCTGGCCGGCGGCACGCTGTCGTACCACCTCGACCGCATGGTGAAGCTGGGCCTCCTGTCGGTGCGCGACGACGGGCACTTCACGCGGTACTACGTGGCGCACCAGCTGGGCCGCCGCGAGAAGGACGTGATGGCGGTGCTGCGGCACGCCGTTCCGCGGCGCGTCGTGGCGCATCTCCTGCTGCATCCGGACGCAAGCCACGGGGAGATCCTGCCGCACGCCGGCGTGGGCGCGTCCACGCTGTCGTTCCACCTGAGGCGCCTGCTTGAGGCGGGCGTCGTGGCGCAGCGGCGCGACGGGCGCGAGAACCGCTACTTGGTCGTCGAGCCCGATCTTGTGGCAAGCGTGCTCGTGCGGTACAAGGCGAGCTTCGTCGACGACGTGGTGGACCGGTTCGCGGAGGCGTGGTTGGAGCTTGCGCCGCCGGAGGGCGGAGAGGAGGAGCCGCCCCCCGGCGAGCGCGGATGAAGGCAGGGCGTCAGCGGCGGCGGAAGAGGACGTAGGCCGCGACGCCGGAGAGCGCAAACGCGCCGACCAGGCCCGCGAGCGCGCTTGGGGGCGCAGGGACGGCCACCCCGGCGATCTCGATGGCGTGGACGCTCCAGTGGTTCACCGACACGAGGACCTGCCATCCGTCGGGTCCCCTGACGACGCAGTACTCGGGCGTGCTGTCGTCGGTCGCGTCCAGGCAGTCGGCGAGGCCGCCTTGGGCCTGGACGATGGGGACCTCGACGAACTCGCCCCCGACCTCGTCGAAGTACCGAAGGCTCAGGTCGTCGGCGCGCAGGACCGCGCGGTCGACGTTGATCACGAAGGTTTGGCCCGGGATGCCGCTTGCGCCCACGACAAAGCGCAGCGCGTCCGCGCGGCGGTCGAACGCGAGCGTCACGTCCTCGAGGACCGCGACGTCGACCGCGTCGCCGCCAAGGACGGTGATCTCGGCGCCGACTTTTCCTTTGCCCTTGGCGCGCTCGATCTCCTCGCGGTGGAGGTTCGCCGCCTCCGGGAGGAGCGGGTTGCGCGCGTGCACGACGAGGTGGGCGCGCGCGTCGAAGGCGACCGCGTTGCCCTCGATCGTCGCGTTCGCGGCCGCAAGCGTGGCGCGAAGGCCGGGGCCCTCCGCGAGGACGGTCCCGTTCTCTTCGGTGAGGTTGAGGCCCTCGGCAAACGCGATGCGCCCGCCGGCGTCGGCGCGGATGCGGAGCGCAAGCGCGGGATTGTCGTGCGCGTGGACGGTGGCGTTTTGCCATTCGAGCGCAAGCGCGCCTCCGTGGAGGCGCGTCGCGACGAACGCGCCCGCGTCGGCGACCGTTACGGCCTCGGCAACGAGCGCGCCCGACACGGCAAGGTCGCGCAGCGTGCCGTTTTCCGCGTCGAGGACGAAGGAGACGTGCCGGCCGGCGACGAGATCGCCGTCGGTCTCGAAGTGGCCCATGCGCGCGGCGCGCCCGGCGCCTTCGACGGCCTGCGCGTGCTCCGCGCGTCGGGCCTCGTCGTAGGCGCGCTGCCGGTCGCGGACCTCCTGCATGCATCCGGACCGGTTTTGCGGGTCGTCCGCGCAGGCTTCGCGCGCGCTTCGCTGGGATTCCTGGAACTCGCGGCGCTCCTGCGCGCTCTCGCGGGCGGCAAGCGAGCGCTCCTCGCTCCGCTCCTCGCCGGCGGCGCGGTGCTCGGCGGGCGGATGACCGGGGTGAGCCTGCGCCATCGCGCCGGCCAAAAACGCGGCGATCACGAGAACGGAGAGCAGCCGCATGCGAACCACGGGCAGGACTTCGCCCGCCCGCCTTAAATAGGGTACGGTGCAAGCCTCGAACCGACGCGCGGCGAAAAGCCCGGAGCCCAATCCCGAAGCCTTATGGGCCGTTGCGGCAGTCGCGCCGCCGTGCCTCGTTTCGCGATCCTGCTCGCCGCGCTCTCGGCCTTGTCCGCGCCCGCGTGGGCGCACGGCGGCGGCGACGTTCTGCAGACCGGCGTTGCGCTTGCCCCCGGCGAGTGGGCCGAGATCGACCTTCGGATGGACGCCCACGCCATGATTTCGTACGCGTGGCGATCCACGCCCGCCGTCATCGCGTTCGACCTTCATTCGCACAACGAGACCGACGTCGTCCGCCACGCGAACCACACGGGCACGAACTTCACCTCTTGGTTCGCGGCCCGAGCTTCGGGCCTGTTTTCGATGTACTGGCTCTCGCCGCCGGGCTCGGCGCCGACGCAGATCAACGTCACGATCGTGGGCGACTTCGAGTGCGCGAGCTCGTCGCCCGGTGGCCTTTGCGCCGGCTCGGGCGTGCAGACGGACGATTCGAATCCCCCGCCTCCGCCGCGGACCCCCGCCTGGGAGGCGGCGTGGCTTGCCGCCGCCGTCATGGGCGCGGCGCTCTTCGCACGTCGGCGAGGTCGAGGGCGAAGTCGATCGCCGTGACGCTGTGGGTGAGCCGCCCCAGCGAAACGCGGTCGACGTGCCGCGCGTAGCGTTGTGCCTCGTCGGGGTCGACGCCGCCGGAGGCCTCCAGGAACACGTCGGGGTGGCGCGCGCGGATCTCCTTGGCCACCGCCGCGAGCGCGGTGGGGTCGAAGTTGTCGAGAAGAAGCGCCCGCGCGCCGGCGGAAACGGCCGCAAGCGCCTCCTCGCGGGAGCGGGCCTCCACCTGGAAGGGCCGGTCGGGGAACCGTTCCCGCACGCGGCGGACGGCCTCCTCCACCGAGCCTGCGACCTCGATGTGATTCTCCTTCACGAGGATGGCGTCGTCCAGGCGCATGCGGTGCGGATGCCCGCCGCCCAGGACGACGGCCTTCTTCTCGAGCTCCCGGAGACCGGGGGTCGTCTTGCGCGTGGCCGCGACCTCGATCTTCGGGTTCGTGGTGCGGCAGCGCTCGACGACAAGGCGCGTGGCCGTGGCGATGCCGGAGAGCCGCATCAGCAGGTTCAGCGCCACGCGCTCGCCGGAGAGGATCGCGGCCGCGTCGCCCTCGATCGCAAGGACTGTGGCGCGCGGCGGCACGCGGTCGCCGTCGGCGACGGGTCGCGCGACCTTGAGTCCGAGGTGCGCGAAGACCGCGGCAGCTTCTTCGCCGCCGGCCAGCACGCACGCCTCGCGCGGGAAGACGACGGCCTTCGCGCTCTCGCCGCGGACGACGGCCTGGGAGGTGAGGTCGCCCTGCCCCAGGTCCTCGTCCAGGAAACGCCGGAGGGCGTCGGCCATCCGCAAGCCGATTTGCCCCCGGCATAAAAGGATGTGCCCCGCCGCAACGCGCGGCGGGCCCTATTTCCGGATCTTCAGGTACGGCAGCCGCAGTTCCTCCGGGTCCACGAGGTCCATCCCGCCGGGTCCGGAAAAGGGCCGGTGGCCGACCCAGTCCACGCGCTGGCCTTGCCCGTCGTCGGCGGCCGTCAGCAGCAGGCGCGTGGCGGGCTCGCCGGCCGGGTACGTGCTCTTCAGCAGCAAGGCGCCGTCCACGAAAACGAGCACGCGCCCACTCGCGTGGACGATCCGGACGTGATAGTCGATGGGCAGCCAGACGAAGGGCGCGCAGGTCCCCCCGGTGCCCGACTGGTAGCACAGATCGTTGCTGTCCACCCGAAGCTCCACGCGGTGCCAGGTCGTCCAGTGCCGGTTGGGATCGTAGCGGAAGGAAACGTAGAACTGCTTCCACTCTTCGCGCACCGTCCACGGGTTCCAAAGCATTTCGAAGATCCCGTCGCCGATCGGAAGGTCGGCTCGCGACGCGAGGTTCGCATACCAGAACCCGGCGCGCAAAACGAGCCGGTCGTCCTCGATGCTGGCCCCGTCGGCCTCCGACCAGACCGGCCGGAACCCTTGGCGGAAGTTGTCGCAAAACCGCGCGCCCGTGCAGACGGCAATGTCTTCGACGGGCTCGTCCACCCACCAGGGCACGACGGCGGCGGCGGGAAGCGGCAGGATGATCGCGATCAGGCAAGCGAAGGACGTCCAGCCTAGCGGGCGCATGACGCGGACTTGCAACCCGGCGTCTTAAGCCGACTGCGCGCTTCCTTGGAGGTGCGCCTGGCAGGGGGCGTACCGGCGCCGCCCGGCTTCGACGCGCTCGGCGAGCTCGCCCGAGGCAACGAGCCGACGCAAGTGGTAGTGCGCATGGGAGACGCTCAGGCCAAGCGTGCGCGCGTAGTCGGCCAGGCATCCGTCAGGCTCCGCCTCCACGGCCTGCCGAACGCGTCGAGCTGTGGGAGAAACGTCCGCGTTGCCGATCGTTGGCGTCCCGCCATAGGCGGGGACCCAGGCGACGGCGCGGCCCCGCCGGATCGGCCGGACGAGACCCTCGCGTTGCATGGTGCGAAGATGGAAGACGACCGTGGTTCGGTTGACCCCGAGCTCGCGCGCGAGCTGGTTGGCCACCACGACGTGCCGTCCCGCGAGCCTGCGGTGGATGGCAGCGCGCGCCGAGTGGTCGAGGGCGCGCGCGGCGTGGATGCGATGATAGAGACCAAGGAGCAGGGCGGCGGCCACGGCGCCGACGACGACGAGGAGCGGAACCTCGTCCTCCGCGGCCGGCGCTACGGCTCCGGAGGCGGCCGTGGAAGCGCCCGCCTGCGCGGGCGCGAGGGACTCCGTTCGAACCGCGGCGTCCATGTCGGCCGGAAGCGCGCGGCCCGATTGCAGCACGGATGGATGCAAGCCGTGGCCGGCGCTCTTGCTTGGCGCGCTGGCGCTGCCGGGCACCGTGGCCCGCGCGACCGGCATCGCGGCCGTGGGGGAGTCGGCCAGCGTCACCGACTCCTCGATGCGGAGGCTCGCCGGAATCGTAACCGCCAGAGCCGGCGTGGTGGCGCGGACTCCAAGCAGGGATGGGAACTCGGGAACGCCCACCGTCACCGTCAACGGCTCCAGGTGCCTTGCTGCCATGTCCGCATGCGCTTGGAAAGTGGCGGTCGGCACCTTCTGCTCCACGTGGCCCGCAAGCAGCACGAGAAGGTTGGCCGCGGCGCCCCACGGGTCGATGGAAAGGTAGCAGTTGCGTCCATATGCGCTGCAGGAGACGGCGGGGCAACCGCCACCGCTGCACAGCTCGTAGACGAATGAGCCCCCGCCGTTGGGTCCGCCGGAGAAGGCCGGATTCGCGGGGCGGCACAATCCGTCGTCGCCGGAGAGGAATCCGCAGTCGGGCGCCGTCACCGCGGGACGTTCTCCAAGCTCCGCAGCCGCAGCGCGCAGCGGACCTGCGAGCAGCTCCCCCACGGGGACCGAAGCGTGCATCGCCGGGAGCGAGAGCTCGGAAGGATCGAAGGAAACGGTCGTGGACTCGACGCTGGCCGCGGGCAACCGAGCTTTGCGCTCGATCCCGCGGTCCTCGAGGACAACAACGGTCCCGCCCGCACGTCCTCCCTCCACGAAGAATTCGGCTTCGAGCACGGTGCCGGCAGAGGCGGCCGGGATCAGCGCGAGCGCGCAGGCAAGCGCCGCAAGTGGCCAAGGCGTGCTCCCCGGAACCATAGCTCTCCCGTTCTGCCGCTCGGCCTGCAAGTTCTTAAGGGTTGTTGTCAGGTTTTTGGAGCGCCCGTACCCATTCGACCGCCGCCACAACCCTTATCTTGGCCCCCCTAGTACGTTTCGACCATGGACCTCCTGATCCTGGGCTGCGGCGCCATTGGCGCGGAGCTCGCGCGGGCGGCCGAGGCCGTTCCAGGCATCGGAAGGATCTACCTGTTCGACGGCCACCGCGAGCGTGCCGAGCGGCTGGCGGGGCAGCTCATCCGGGCTCGGGTCGTGGACGACGTGGACGAGGCCCTGCGCCTGGTCGACCTCGTCGTCGAGGCGGCAAGCCAGGAGGCGGTCGTCCGCTACGGGCCGCGCATCCTCGACGCCGGGCGCGATCTCATGATCCTCTCGGTCGGCGCCTTGAGCGACCCCAAGTTCCTGCACGAGGTCGAGCGCCTGGCGCGCCAGCGGCATGCGGACGTCTGGGTCCCCAGCGGCGCAATCGCGGGCCTGGACGCGCTGAAGGCCGTTCGCGCCCGCGCGACGCGCGTCGAGCTCACGACGTCCAAGCCCCCGGAGGCCCTTGGCCTTCCCAAGGGATCGGCCCGCAAGGTGCTCTTCGAGGGCAGCGCCAACGACGCCGTGGCGAAGTTCCCCCGCAACGTGAACGTGGCCGCCTCGGTCTCGCTGGCCGGCATCGGCTCCGAGCGCACGCTCGTGCGCGTCGTCTCCGACCCGGCGCTTGCCCGCAACGTGCACGAGCTTATCGTCGAAGGCGACTTCGGCCGCCTGGTCGTTCGCACCGAGAACGAGCCCTCCCCCGAGAATCCGGCCACAAGCCGCCTCGCGTACCTCTCCGCCATCGAGATGCTGCGGTCCTTCTCCGACCCGCTGAAGGTGGGAACCTGACGGCGGAGGCCGTCCAGGACGTCGGCGCGACGCAGGCGCGCGTCCGCGCGCTCGCCCGCGAGCGAAACGCCGTCATCCTGGCCCACAACTACCAGTTGCCCGAGGTGCAGGACGTCGCGGACTTCGTAGGCGACTCGCTGGGCCTTTCCAAGGAGGCCGCGCGGACGGGCGCGCGGGAGATCGTCTTCTGCGGCGTGCACTTCATGGCCGAGACGGCCGCCGTGCTCTGCCCGGACAAGCGCGTCCTCCTGCCCGACCTCGAAGCGGGCTGCTCGCTTGCGGCCACGATCACGGCCGAGGAGCTTCGCGCCTGGAAGCGCGAGCACCCGGGGGCAGTCGTCGTCACCTACGTGAACACGACGGCCGCCGTGAAGGCCGAGAGCGACTACTGCTGCACGAGCACGAACGCGGTGAAGGTCGTCGAGTCGATCCCGAAGGACAAGGAGATCCTCTTTGCCCCCGACATGTTCCTCGGCACGTGGGTGAAGCGCGCCACGGGCCGCGACAACGTGCGCGTGTGGCAGGGCGAGTGCCACGTGCACGCAGGCATGACGCCGGCGGAGCTTCGCGCGCGCATCCAGGGCTACGAGGACGCGGAGTTCCTCGTCCACCCCGAGTGCGGCTGCGTGACAAACGCGATGCTCCTCATGCAAAGCGGAGCCATCCCCGCCGGCCGCATCGTCAGCACCGAAGGCATGGTGCGGCGAGTCCGCGAAAGCCCCGCCCGCCGCTTCGTCGTCGCCACCGAGACCGGGATCCTCCACCGCATGCGCAAGGAGGCGCCCGGGAAGGAGCTCGTCCCGCTCAATCCGCAGGCGGTATGCCAGTATATGAAGCGAATCACGCTGCCGAAGGTCGAGCGCGCGCTGCAGGAAGGCGTGCACGAGGTGCGCGTGGACAAGGCCGTGGCCGAGCGCGCGCGGCAGGCCATCGAGCGGATGATCGCGATCGGGTAAGGCCGCCCGCGTTCAGGCGCTCGTCGCCCGCACTTGCAGCCCGCCGGCAAGGTTGCGAGCGGTGATCTTGAGCGTCCAGGTGCCCGGAGCGCCCGTGCTCGTCACGTCGTTTGTCTGCTGGCCGCCGGTGCCCGACAGGTCGCGGTTGAAGACGACGTTGCCGGACCCGTCGCGGACGGTGATCGTGGCCGACCCCGCGCCGCCGAACTGGACGTGCACGTTCGCCTTCGTGCCGCCGTTGCTCCAGGTGGTCGAGACCTCGCCCGACCCGGCGCCGCCGAAGCTGCATTGCACGCCGTTTCCCACCTGGTTGCAAGAGGAGCCGCCCGCAAGGCATCCCGAGAGGGCGACGGACAGCGCCAAGACGACTACGATCCTTCCGAGCATCGAAGCGGGCACTTTCGGAGGTTCGCTTAAGAGTTCCGGTCGGATCGGCCGACGGCCTTTAGCCTGGAAGCGGATTCCCCCGCGTGGGCATCACCTTCGAGACGCGCGACCGCGACGGCCTGGCCCGAATCGGACGCCTCTCCACCGCGCACGGGACCGTCACCACCCCGACGCTGCTTCCCGTCGTGAACCCAAACCTCCGCACGATCGAGCCGGCCGAGCTTCACCGCATGGGCTTTGGCATGGTCATCACGAACGCCTACGTGATCCGCTCGAAGCCCGAGCTTGCCTTGCGCGCGCGGCAGGAAGGCGTGCACAAGCTCCTTGGGTTCCCCGGTCCCGTCATGACCGACTCCGGGACGTTCCAGATGTACGTCTACGGGGACGTCGAGGTGACCAATCGCGAAATCGTCGAGTTCCAACGGGACATCGGCGTGGACGTGGGCACGATCCTCGATCTCTTCTCCACGCCCGACCGCACGCACGCGCAAGCCCGCGCGGACGTGGACGGAACCGTCGAGCGCGCGCGCGAGGCCGTGCCCCTTGCCGGCGGCATGGGCCTTTCCATGCCGGTCCAAGGCTCCGTGCATCCGGACCTCCGGGAAGCGTGCGCGCGAGCGTACCGCGACCTGCCCGCGGTCGTGCACCCCATCGGGGGCGTCGTTCCCCTCATGGAGCAGCAGCGGTACGCGGAGCTTGCGGAAGCCATCCTTGCCGCCAAGCGCGGGCTGCGGCACGGCCGCCCCGTGCACCTCTTTGGCGCGGGGCATCCGATGATGTTCCCGCTGGCGGCGCTGCTTGGCTGCGACCTCTTCGACTCGGCCGGCTACGGCAAGTTTGCCCGCGACGGCCGCCTCATGATGTCCTGGGGCACGGTGCACCTCGCGGATCTCGAGGAGCTTCCGTGCGCCTGCGCGGCCTGCGCGGGGACGACCCCGGCGGAGCTTTGGGCCATGCCCGCCGCGCAGCGGGAAGCGCGCATCGCGCGGCACAACCTTCTCACCGCCGCCGCGGAGCTCGCTCGCATCCGGGAGGCGATCCGGCGCGGCCGCCTGTGGGAGCTCGTGGAGGAGCGAAGCCGCGCGCACCCCTCGCTCCTCTCCGCGCTGCGCGCCGTCGCCGGACACGCGGAGTGGCTGGAGCGCTTCGAGCCCCTTTCGCGCCCGTCCGCGCTCCTGTACACCGGGCGCGAGACGCTCCGGCGCCCCTCCGTCTTGCGCGCCCGGCGGCGGCTCTCGGAGCGCCTCACCTTCCCCGGCGCGAAAGAGGTGGCGCTCCTTCCCGCGCGCGGAAAGCCGTTCTCCTCCCACTGGGGAATGCATTGGGCCCCCGCGCGCTCGCGCGGCCTGGCGCTCGCGTGTCCGTCCATCTTCGGGCCAGTGCCGCTGGAAGCCGACGAGATCTGGCCGTTCTCGCAATCCGTCGAGCTTCCCGAGGACGTGGGCGAGGAATCGGCCCCGTGGAACCACGCGTTCGCCTCGTCGCACGATCTGGCGCTCGTTCCCGTCCCACCCGAGCTTGCGCAGGGCGGGACCGAGGGCTTCGACGCCGCGCGCGTGCGCGCCACGATCGAGTACCAATTCGGCCGCGAGGCCGCAGGCCCTCTCCTTGCCGGCAAGATGGATCTCGTGAAAGCGCGCAACGGACGCATCCGGAACGTCCTTGTCGACGGCGAGCACATCCTCTCGATCCGGGCGGAGGACGGCCTTGCCACCCTGCGACTGCCCGGCGCGCGCCGCCTGCACGCGGTCGCGCCTCCGGCGCTTCGTGTGACCGTGACGGACGACGCGATCCCCTTCGTGCGCGACGGAAAGAGCGTCTTTGCCCGCTTCGTCCAAGATGCCGACCCGGAGCTTCGACCCTTCGACGAATGCCTGATCGTCGACGCGCGGGACCGCCTGCTGGGCCACGGCGTCTGCCTTCTCAACCGGGAGGAGATGCTCGACGCCGAGCGCGGGATGTGCGTCAAGGTGCGCGAGGGCGTCGGATCGGCCTAGGCCCCGCTCCCGGGGCCGTTGCTCCGAAGCTCGCGCATCGTCGTCACGCGCTCGGCAAACGCGTTGTGCTTGTGGATGGATTCCTCCGCCTCGCTTCGGGCCGTCACGACCGTGTCGTCGGGAAGGTCGCCGTAGCGCCGGACGACGGCCGCCAGCATCTCGCGCACGACGTCCTCGACGAAGCGTGGATTCTCGTGCGCTCGGATCACAAGGCGCGCCTCGTCACCGCGCTTGAGGTACTCGAACGTGGGGGCCGAGAGCGCGTCCTCGCAGATGCCGATGAGGTCGTTTGCCTCCACGCCGGCGCCGTGCCCGTCGTCGCAGTCGACGAGGAGGAAGGTCTTGTTGCGCTGGTTGTGTGTGATGAAGGGCCCCACGGCGGGCGAGCCTTCGCCCAGGATCTCGCGCGTGGCCTCCATGGCGCAGGGGCAGGCGTTCACGCCAAGGACCTCCACGCCGATCGAGCGTCGAAGGCCGCCGTCGCGGCGGGCGACCGCGCGGGCGACCAGGCGGTAGTTCTCCATGCTCTTCACGCCCGAGGGAAGCCTGCGCTCGAGGAAGTAGTCGGCCTCGGCGGCGATCTCGGCCATGGTCGCGTATTCGTGGCGCTTGAGAAGGCTCTCGGTCACGACCTGCGCGAACTCCTCGAGGCTTCCCACGGGCTCCCGCGCCACGAGCTCGATCGTCTCGTTGATGGCCTCGACGTTGCGGCTCATGTGGCTTCCCCGCTGGCGGGCGGGCAGGTCCACGGCCGCGGCGATCTCGGGGATGAGCGTGTAGGGCTGCGCGTGGCCCGGGCGGCGGACGTGCACGATCTTCTTGATGCCGGAGACGCCCACGCGCGTGAGCGGGAACTCGTAGCGCGCGCGCAGCGACTGGACGTCGGGAAGTTCCGCCATGGTCGTGCCCAACGTTGCGAAAGGCCCCTCGGTTTTAAGGGTTTGCCCGGGGGCGCGCGCTGAGGGGTCCCCGAAACCCTGATAAGCGCCGATCCTGTCTTTGCGCCCGTGAACCTGCGCATCGACGGCTGGCGCAAGGGCATCCGGTTCTCGGCAAGCCACCTCATCCCCGGCCACGAGCAGTGCGGCCACATGCACGGCCACACGTACGCGATGCACGCGGTCATCGGCGGCGAGCCGGTCGGCCACGGGTTCATCGTGGACTTCAACGAGGTGGTCGCCATCCTGAAGGGCCTGGCCGACCGCTTCGACCACCGCCTTCTTCTTCCCACGCGCAACGAGCGCATCGAGATCAAGGAGAGCGCCGACGAGATCGCCTTCTTCGTGGGCTCCCGGCGCTACGTGCTGCCACGCGATGACGTCGAGCTCCTGCCGCTTGCAAACGTGAGCGCCGAGAACCTGGCCGACCACGTCTGCGGCGAGCTCGCCCGCGCGCTCGCCGGGCGGCCCAACCTTCGCAGGGTGGAGGCGGGCGTGGACGAGGGGTACGGCAAGGGCGCCTGGGCGGAGAGGGTCCTGTGACGACGCCCGCCAAGAGCGCCGTGGTCCTCCTTTCGGGCGGCATGGACTCGGCCGTCGCGGCGGCCATCGCGCGCGCGGACGGGTTTGGCCTTGCCGCGCTCACGATCGACTACGGCCAGCGCCACGCGCGCGAGCTCTCCGCCGCGCAGGCGCTCGCGCGGGCGCTTGGCTGCCTCGACCACCGGGTCGTGCGCGTGGACCTGGGCGCCATCGGGGGAAGCTCGCTCACGGACGCGCGCATCCCCGTTCCCAAGAACCGGGGACCCGACGACATCGGCACCGGCATCCCTTCCACGTACGTCCCCTCGCGCAACATCGTGTTCCTGGCGGTGGCGGCCGGGTACGCCGAGGCCATCGGAGCCGGCGCCGTGTACATCGGCGCCAACGCGATCGACTATTCGGGCTATCCGGATTGCCGGCCGGGCTTCCTCAAGGCCTTCGAGGACGCGCTCGCGTTGGGCACGCGCGCCGGCAACGAGGGCCGCGCCATCCGCGTGCTCGCGCCGCTGCTGCAGCTCTCGAAGGCCGACATCGTGCGCCGCGGCCGGGAGCTTGGCGTTCCCTTCGAGATCACCTGGTCGTGCTACGAGGGCGGCGAGCGGCCCTGCGGCCGTTGCGACTCCTGCCTGCTGCGCGCCAAGGGATTCGCCGAGGCCGGCGTGGACGATCCGACCGTCGCTGCCGGCGGAGCGCGCGGGCGGACCTAGCCCAACCCTTTAAGCGGGGGAATGGATGGTCGCCCCGATGCGCGCCCCGGCCGTCGTCGCCGAGAACCTTTCGAAGTCCTACGACGGGACCGGCTCGCCGGTCCCCGTTCTTCGCGGCGTGAGCCTCTCCGTCGCGCCGGGCGAGTTCGTCGCCGTGACCGGTCCTTCGGGATGCGGCAAGACCACCCTTCTCAACTGCCTCTCGGGCCTCGACGCGCCCACGTCGGGACGCGCGCTCCTCTCCGGCCACGATCTTGCCGCGCTCTCGGACGACGAGCGAACGCGCCTTCGCGGCCGCAAGGTCGGCTTCGTGTTCCAATCCTACAACCTCCTGCCGGTCCTCTCGGCCGTCGAGAACGTGGAGCTTCCCCTCCTCATCGCCGGCCAGGCGGAGACGCAGGCGCGTGCGGAAGCGCTCGCCACGCTTTCCGAGCTGGGACTTTCGCACCGCGCGCATCACCTGCCCAAGCAGCTTTCGGGCGGCGAGCAGCAGCGGGTCGCCATCGCGCGGGCGATCGTGCACCGGCCGGAGATCGTCTTTGCGGACGAGCCCACCGGCAACCTCGATTC
Source organism: Candidatus Thermoplasmatota archaeon (assembly GCA_035541015.1). NCBI lineage: Archaea > Methanobacteriati > Thermoplasmatota > Thermoplasmatota archaeon. The sequence continues at coordinate 295 of DATLFM010000071.1, read as the reverse complement.
GGCCACGGGACGCTCGATCCTGGAGCTTCTGGCCAAGACGCGGCGCGCGCGCGGCGTGACGCTTGTCGTCGTGACGCACGACGCGTCGGTCGCCTCGCTTGCCGACCGGGTGGTCGCCATGGAATCCGGCCGGATCCTTTCGCACGCGCGGCCGGCCGGAGGCTAGAGGCGTGCTCTGGGAAGCCACCGTGGGCGCCGCGGTGGCCGCGCTCGCGGCGGTCGCGCTCGTCGCCGCGCGCGAGCCGCACGTTGCGCGGCTGGGCCTCCGCAACGCGCGCCGCAGCCGGCGCGCAGC
>DATLFM010000070.1 GCA_035541015.1 Candidatus Thermoplasmatota archaeon | reverse complement strand
CTCGAAGGAGATGAGACCCACGCGGCGCACGGGCTTGACGCGGATTCCCGCTCGAATCGACGCCTTGGGCGGGTGCGAGGCGTTGTACTCGCGGAAGATGGCCGACCCGATCACGAGTTCCAATTGCGACTGCGTCCGGTTGTTGAAGAGCCGCAGAATCTCCTCCTCGGACAAGTGGGGGCAACGCTGGAGTAGGTACTGGTAGGCGCTCTTGGCCCACGGATTCCGCTCCACCACCGCAAGGCCGCCGCGGTACTGCTGCTCCAAGAGCTCGCGGCCCGACCGGTGGGCCGTCTTGACGACTTTATATTCCACGGCTTCCATGGGACCGCTGCGGAACAAGATATGCACGATATAAATTGATTTGCAATTACTCGAACGTACCGCCGGCCACGCCTCTGAACAATTTCAATTTTCTTGAAACTATCCGTTTCGTCGGTCGCTCGCCTGATTTAAATAGTGCACTCAGTAACAATCCGAAAGCTTATCACCGGACGGTTCCAGAACAATTGTCTGTGACGGCCCTCAACCCGAAGCTCGTGACGAGCCAACCGCGGCACGACCTGTGCCCCGTCACCGAGACCATCAAAATCATCGGCAAGAAATGGTACCTCATCATCCTCCACGAGCTCACCCGCACGCCACGGGGCTTCAACGAGCTCAAGAAGGCCGTGCGCGGGATCTCCGCCAAGGTCCTCTCCGAGAGCCTCGCGGATCTCGAGCGCCGGGGCCTCGTCCATCGCCGCATCCGGTCGGAAAGCCCGATCCGCGTGGAGTACTCGCTCACGGCCATGGGGCAGGAGCTTGCGCCGATGTTCGACGACATGAAGGCGTGGGGCGAGCGCTGGGCCGTCTGCGAGACGCCGGAATCGCACGCGCACGAGGTCTCGGCCCCCGTCGAGACGTCCGTGAGCGTCGGCTGAGGGCGGCGGCTCGCAGTCGAAGCAGCCCAGTGATGATCCTTTGCCTTCCATGGGAACTTGGCAGTAGATAACGATTGTCGCCGCGCGCTTCCGGTTGAAAAACCTTGCCGCGAAAAGCCATTTCTACCACCGGATCGATAGGATGGATGCCGCGCTGCAAGGGGCGCGGTGGAAATCGCGTGAACCGCGAATCCGGACCCGGGCCCTGCGCCCGGGACGTTTCCCGCCTCGGTGGGGAGCGTGGAAGCGCCGACGGGCGCGAACCCGGATGGGTGCATGCGCAACGGATCTCCGGTGGATTGGAACCGCGAGCAAGGCTCGCGGAGTCGACCTCCCGAAAGGGGGCCGATCGACGACGACCCGCCGACCAACCTCGGTTGGGATTCGTCCCCGAAAGGGGACGGATAGGGGCGCTCCGAGAAGCGCTCCGACGGAGAAGGCCCGCCCGGACCCGCGGACGACCCGCGGAAAACGGCGACAAGACAGGGGGTTCCGGCTTGCCGGGGCCCTCGGGATGGCGGCCTGTGGCCCCGCGGCGAAAGCCGCGAGCCTGACTGCCTACCCGCCTCGAGCGGGACGCGAAGGATCCCTTCGCGGGCGATCGGGGCCGAGCGCGAGAGCGCCGGCGCCACCACGAAGCGCGCCCGGATCGACCGGGCCTGTGCACCCCGGCGGACGCCGAGCCTTAATCGGCTTGGACGCTCCGACGACGCGGAGGAAGACGCCCCCCGCACGCCGAAAGGCGCTGCGGGCGCCTGACCCGAGGGCGGAATTGGGTGTCTCCTGCGGTCGGGACGACCTGCGGTTCCTCGAACCCGGTCCCGCGAGGGATCGGTCACGCCGAAAGGCGCGCCCCATCCGGGCCTCGTGCCCCAGGATAGGGACAGAGGGACGAGAGGCGTCCACCCCATCGTCGGTGGGAAAAGGCGTACGTGGGAAACCGCGTGCGCGCCGGCCTGACGGGAATCGGTCAGGTCGGAGGGCGACCGGAACGAACGAACGGGCACTTGATGTCCACACCGAACCCCTTGCAGCCGGATCCCTTTCCTTTTGGATCCCCTGCTTGACAGGTAGCCCGGCGCTACGGCCCTACCGGTCCTTTGGAAGCTGGATCTCGCCAAGGAGCTCCAGGTATTGCGTGAGGACCTCAAGCTCGCCGCGAAGCGTGTGGAGGATGTTCTCCACCTTGGCGCGCTCCGGGTCGTCGCGGGGAAGCGATTGGATGGCTTCCTCGTATTGCCGGAACTCGTTGAGCGCGCTGCCGAGGCTCTTTCGGCCCTTGGCGACGATGGCGCGCTTCAGGCCTTCGAGCAGGTCGCCATCCAGGCGCACGTACAGCTTGCGATCGCCGGTCTTCTTGACCTTCGTGATCATGGCGAGGACTTCGAGGAGGTCGAGGCTCGTCGAGATGCTGCTCGCCGAGTAGCCCGTCTCCTTGGCAAGCTCGGCAAGGCTCATCGGGCGCGCGTTTGCCGTGAGGGCCGCGATGATCCGCCCGTGCACTTCCGAGTACCCCATGAGCGCCGCCACGTTGCTGAAGCTCGAGTAAAGGTGCTTCTTGATCTCGAGGGCGGTCACGTGATCTGTCACGCGCACGATTCGCTTTTCCGCCGGGGTCGAGCCAAGCGCCATTGCATTTGCATGGAACGCCGGGCCTTAAACTTCCCTGAGTCCAGCGTCGGCCGTTGGGCGCTTGCCCGGGGGCGGCGATCAACCCCCATGCCGTCAGCGCAAGCGAAGATCGAGGGCTCGCGCGACCACGATGTCTTGCCCACCTGGATCCGATGCAGCGTCACGCCCCCACGCGACGATGGGATGGCCGGAGGGCAACAACCCGAATCCAAGGTGATCCAGGCGCGACGCGTCCCGTAGAACGCAACCTTGACAATTGGTTCCAAAGTGGGCCGGGTCCCGGGAGACTGGACCAACCAGCCATCGGACGTCCTCTCGATCCCCGCGATCGGTCGCCGCGATGAAGACCGTCCATTGAGCGGGGATCTGGCGTGATCCCGCATCGCTCTGGTAGAACGCGACCGCGACACGGCCCGCGGACCCGGCCAAGACCCAGGGGTGTCCCGCGGAACGCCCTGGAGCCGAGACGGCGATCGGGGAATCCCACGATTCTCCGCCGTCGCGGGAGACGACCATCCTGACGCGCTGGACCTCCGACGACGCCTCGTCTCCGGACACGTAGACGAGGTACAACGTTCCGCCGGAGTCACGCGCCAGGATCGGAAGGTGGGTCCCGGCGCCGTCAGAGCGTAACGCCGGCGTCGCGGCCCTTGTCGTCCAAACTCCGGCGGACTCGCGAATCGCAACGTGGACCGCGCCTGTCCGCGCTTCCAAGTATGGAACGACGAACGAGGTTTCCGCCGCGACGGCCGGTCCAAGGAGGATCCCCCCGGGGATCGTGGCAACGGGTGACCAAGTCGCGCCATCGTCGGCCGAAGAAGTCAGCAAAAGGTCGCGGAAGTCCGTCGCCGCTACCAAGAGTTCCGCCGTCTGCGGATTGCGTGCGATCCAGGGCCGGTGAAGGCGAGTGCCCGGGTCGAGTGCCAGGACCGGGGGGGGACCACGTGGCGCCGCGATCCTCCGATCGCTGGAACGGGACAAAACCTTGCTCCGCAACGCCCCCCCGAAAATCGAGACCGGCCCAATAGAGCACGTCGTCGTCCGCGAGGAGGCTCGCGTCGTTGATCCCCGCCAGTCCCTCCTCCCGCGACTCGCGAGAGTCCCAGAGCGACACGAAGGATTGGCCGTCGTCGCTATGGAACAGCGCGCGCGTGATCGGCAGCGCAACGTAGATCGTGCCCCGGGCGTCCGCCGCCAGGAGCGGCTCCTCTGCCGGAATCGGCGACCGGCCGAGCCGGGCCGGATCGACGTTCCGCGAAAGGGTCGTCACGAAGATGGCTTCTCCAAACGCCGGCTGGGAGTCGATTGGAGGGAGGTCCGGAGGCGGCGCAGGTTGCAAAGGCGGGGGAGCCGAAGCCGGCGGAGGCGATACGCAGCCGGACACCAGCATGAGTAGCGCAAAAGCCACGAGCGCAGTACGACGCATCGAAACCCATCCTCAACGCGAGGCGTGAACCCATCGAACATGAGCGGCGCAGATTGACCTGTCCGAGTGCCTCGTACAGCCGCCGACAAGCGGGTAGAAAGTAATATACGTGCCCCCCCGCAATAACGGCCCGAACTTTCGGACACTTCCGAAAGTTGTGGTCCCTTGGGGCCTTGGAGGTTTGAGATTATGGCAGCACGCCTTGAGCAAGTGGGAAGCAACGTCGTCCTTCGGACGTCGGTGCCCTCGGACATTCCTTTTGAGATTTCCCACAACGTGAAGGAGCCGCCCGCCGAGGTCAAGCGCTACGTCGCCGAGCTCCTGAAGGACAAGCCCAACGCCACGGTCATCCGCGTCACGAAGTCGCTGTGCCCCTACTGCGTCGACGAGGAGAAGTTCGCGAAGATGAAGATCACGGCCGTGATCTTCGAGGAGGGCAACCAGGTGCTCCTGCGCAAGAAGTGCGCCGAGCACGGCGTCGTCGACGACAAGTACTGGGAGGACTACGACATGTTCCGCGACGCCCGCGTCGCCGCGGACTTTGCCAACCACCTCGAGACCTCCCACGTCTTCGAGAAGGTCAAGGAGATCGACATCGACTGCCCCAAGATGTGCGGCCTGTGCCCCAAGCACAAGAGCCACACGGGCCTTGGCAACATCGTCATCACGAACCGCTGCGACCTGTCCTGCTGGTACTGCTTCTTCTACGCGAAGGAGGGCGAGCCCCTCTACGAGCCCTCGCAGGAGCAGATCCGCATGATGCTGCGCGCCATGAAGAACGAACACCCCACGGGCGCCAACTGCGTGCAGATCACCGGCGGCGAGCCCACGGGCCGGCTCGACCTCGTGGACATCATCAAGATCGCCAAGGAGGAGGGCTACGACCACGTCCAGCTCAACACGAACGGCGTGAACATCGCCCGCGACCCCTCGATCGCCAAGAACGTCCGCAACGCCGGCAGCAACGTCTTCTACATGTCGTTTGACGGCGTGACCCCAAAGACGAACCCCAAGAACTTCTGGGAGGCCCCCGCGGCCCTCGACGCCGCGCGCAAGGCGCCCATCGGCGTCGTGCTCGTGCCCACGGTCATCGGGGGCGTGAACGACCACGAGCTTGGCGACATCATCAAGTTCGGCATCGCCAACATCGACGTCGTCCGCGCCGTGAACTTCCAGCCGGTCTCGCTCGTGGGCCGCATGCCCGACAAGCTGCGCATGCGCCAACGCATCACGATTCCGGGCGCCTGCCAGAAGATCGAGGAGCAGACAAACGGCGTGATCGCGAAGAAGGACTTCTTCACGGTCCCCATCTCCGTCAAGGTCTCGAAGTTCGTCGAGGCGCTGAAGGGCAAACAGACGTACAACCTGTCCATCCACTTCAGCTGCGGCGTGGGCACCTACGTCTTCAAGGAGCCCGGCACCGGCCGGATCGTGCCCATCTCCCGCTTCCTCGACATCGAGGGCATGCTCGAATTCCTCGAGGAGAAGGCCGAGGAGATCAACGCCGCCCGCTTCAAGAACCTCGCCAAGGCAAGCGCCGTGTCGAGCCTCCTGTGGAAGCTCAACACGTTCATCGACAAGGAGCAGATGCCCCAGGGCATGGACATGGGCAAGATGCTCTTTGAGGCGTTTGTCAAGGGCGACTACGACGGGCTTCGCAAGTTCCACCTGAACTCCATGTTCATCGGCATGATGCACTTCATGGACCCGTACAACTACGACGTGGACCGCGTGGAGCGCTGCGACATCCACTACGCCATGCCCGATGGGCGCGTCGTGCCCTTCTGCTCGTTCAACGTGATCCCCGAATTGTACCGGGATCGCGTGCAGCGCAAGTACTCGATGGACCCCAAGGAGTGGGCCAAGCAGAACCCGCAGTACCTTGACGCCGCGGGCAAGATCAAGGACTACGAGACGAAGTACAAGCGCGAGTTCGACAACGCGGCCAAGAAGGCCGTGCTGGACCGCTACGAGCAAGCCTTGGGCCGCCCCGTGGACCACCCGCTTACGGCGAGCATGAAGCTTCCCGTGCAGAATCCGTTGCTGTAACCGGAGATTCCAGCAAGACCCATGCGCGATCGAGCTGTTGCCTAGCTCGCCAGCCAGCGGGCCGCGAGCTTCGGATCCCCCCGACGTCAACGCCTAGTGCTCGTACCTGGGCGTGTGCGGGAACGCGAGCGTCTCGACGCTGCGGACCTCGTGGAGACGCCGGATGCCTTCGACCGCGTGCACGACGTCATGGGCGGTCGGAGCGACGACGTGGGCCACGATGTCGAACTCGCCCACCGTGGCAAACGCTTCCCTCACGTGCTCGACCTTGGAGATCCGTGCCACGAGCGCGGAGCGGTCGACAGGAGGGCTGCCAAAGCGCTTGGTCACGATGAGGACGATTGCGCCGGGCAGCTCGCTGAGGTGCATGCACATTCAGAGCGCCTCCAGGTCCAGAAGCGTCTGGGTCCGCACGACGCCCGGAATCGCGTTGGCCGCCTCGAGCGTCCTCCGAAATTCCCGCAAGCCTGTGGCCTCGACCCGGACGGCAAGGTCCGCCCGTCCCAAGATGCCGTACGCCCACGTCACGCCCGCAGTCGCACGCAAGCGCTTCGTAACTTCCTGCTGCCGTTCTGCTTCCGTCGAGACGAGCAAGTAAGCCCGCATGAGAACCCCCCACCTTTGGACGAGCCCAGCGCTACGTGAAGCTTTCGGCGGCGTTATGGGAGCTTCGCCGGATTCTTGACGGGGGCAAGCGAGTGTCGTGGGTCGAGATCGTTCCGTACCTTGCCTACACGGCTCTCACGTTGGCCCTTGCGGCCGCGCTTCTTGTCTTCAACGCGGATCGGGCGCCCAACCGCGCCTTCGCCGGCCTGCTGCTTCTCCGCGGACTGCTCAGCCTCACGGTCGGGCTTGCGCTCGTTGCGCCCGACGGCATCGCGGCCCGCTTCTGGCTTGGCCTCCATCCCTTCCTCGTCGTGCCCGCTCTCGCGGCGGCGCTGTGGTTTGCGATCGTCTATCCGCGCAAACGATCCTTGCCGTGGTTTTCGCACCGCGGCGCGCTGGCGATACTCCTCGGCCTGACGCTGCTTGCCGAGCTTGCGCTGTTGTCCGATCCAAAGCTCTACTGGGACCTCCGCGGGCTCGAGGGACTGCGCGCGGCCGACGTCGTCCATTTCCCGCTGCCCAAGGGTCCCTTGCACGCCGCCTTTGGCGCCACCGTGCTCGCCTTTGGCGCGCTGGTCCTCGTCTTCGTCCGTGATGCGTTGTCGTTGCCCGCAGGCCGGATGCGGAACTCGGTGCTCCTCGTGGCCATGGGGTTTGCGCTCGTTGTGGCGCACGACGCCGTCGGCCGCCTCGCCGGGCCGCCCAAGGGTGAGCCCGTCGTGGATGCTTTGGTGGCCGCATCGCTTGTGGTCGTCGCACTCGCGTGCGCGATCCTGACGCGGGTTCCGGTCGGAGCCGACCGCACGCGGCGCGCGTTTGTCCCCTTGGTCGTGCTCGCGGCCGTGTCGGGCGCCGTCCCTCACGCCCTTCCCGTTGGATCCGAGGCGCAGCTTGCGGCGTCGTTCGTCCTTTCCAGCCTATGGCGGTTCGCGCTGCCGCTGTTGGTCGCCTTCGCGATCCTGCGGCACCAGATGTTCGGAATCGAGCTTGGCGTGAAGCGGACGATCTCGCGCGGCACGTTGGCCGGTCTCTTCCTGGCGTCCGTCTTCGTCGCCGCCAAGCTCGGTGAGAACCTCGCCGAGAGCGCCTTTGGCGACAACGGGGTCCTGCTGGGCGGCATTGCCGCCGGGCTTTTCCTATTCCTCCTCAACCCGCTGCAACGGTTCGCCGAGCGCGTCGCAGAGGCGGCCATGCCGGACATCAAGCCGCCTTCCCGGATGTCTCCGACCGAACGCGAGCACGCGTACCGGGAAGCCGCGCAGGCCGCTTGGGCCGACGGCACGCTAACACGCAAGGAGCGGATCCTCCTCGACCGCCTGCGGCTGGCACTTGAGCTCGACCACGTGGCTGCGTCCAGGATCGAACGGGAGGCGGCGGACGCGACGGCGCCCCCCGTCCCCGCGCGGTGAGAGACCTTCTCGAACCCCGGACCGGGGGAGGTCCACGTTGCGGCCGCCGGGGGCGTCGTTCCTGGCTACAAATCAAGAAGCCCTCGTGCGACCCCTGGGAAACGCGCAGGCCATAAACCTGTTATACTCCGAGGCCGGCTGCGTGGCGTATGCTGCCCAGGGCCCTCCTCTTGGCCATGCTGCTTCCGGTCGCCGCCATGGCCGGGTGCCTTGAGCCCGAGACCCCCGTCCGCCAGGAGTCGCTCCCGTCGGCCGCGTTGGTCGGCGAGCTCCTCGTCGTCGTGCACGACGCGCTCGGGCGCGTTCTGGACGCCGGCGAGACGATCGCGGGGCGCGACCTTTCGGGTCTCGTGCACGCGGTCGGCGCGCCGGGCGCGGAACCCACCGTCGCCGTGACGTCCGACGGCACGCTGTTCTTCCAGGCCATGCACCTTACGCTTCGATCGAGCGACCACGGGCGGACGTGGACGGCCATGCGAAGCCCGCTTTTGGCCACGGGCTCGAGCGATCCCTACGTGTGGATCGACCCCGTGACCGATCGCGTGTTCCAGATCAACCAAGGGCTTCCCTTCGGCGGCCGGGGCCCCGTGCTCCCGCCCATGCCTCCGGAATCGCCCGTGACGTACACGAACATCGCCAATGCGCTTTTCTGCGCGCACATCGCCTGGAGCGACGACAAGGGGGCCACCTGGCTTGCAAACCCGGTGAACTGCGGGCTCGTCCCGGGAGTCGACCACATCAAGGTGGCCTCGGGCCCCTGGACGGACGCGTTCCGAACGCTCCGCGGCAACCCCTCCTATCCCACGGCCGTCTACTTCGCCTACAACAAGGCCTTCGCAACGGGCGTGGGCGTGCGCAACGGCCCGTCGCCCGACGACGCGATCCCGTCGCTTGGCGGGTGGATGACGGTGAGCTTCGACGGGGGCGTCGCGTTCCCCCTCGCCCGCCAAATGTTCGGGCCCACCTGCGCCGGCGGCCTGCACGGCGACATCGCCGTGGGACCGGCGGGCGAGCTCTACGTGCCGGCGCGCAACTGCCCGGCCCCGCTTGTCGCGCGAAGTTTCGACAACGGGCTCTCGTGGTCGACGGCGATGGTCGGCGAGGACGTCGGCGTTCCCGAGCAGCAGAAGAACCCGGCCATGGCCGTCGACGCCGAGGGCAACGTATACCTCGCGTGGGTCGCCAAGGACAACCGCCTCCACCTGTCCATGAGCCGCGACCGCGGCGAAACCTGGAGCGACACGGTCGTCGCCTCGCCGCCCTCGGTGGGGTCGGCCATCTGGCCCGCTATGGTCGCAGGCGACGCCGGCCGCATCGCCATCGCCTACGTCGGCACGGAGGATTCCGAAGCCGGCCCCTGGGAGGTCGCCAACGAGACGCGCTGGCACCTGTACGTCACGACCACGACCGACGCGCTCTCGGAGAACCCCACGTTCGCCACGATTCGGGCCACCCACGACGCCGATCCGGTCCAGCGCGGCACGCTCTGCGTCCAATCGAACAAGTGCAAGGACGGCAACCGCAATCTCCTCGACTTCATCGGCATCGCCAAGGACTCGCAGGGCCGCGTGTACGTCGCCTTCGCCGACGGATGCGTGACGCCGCAATGCCTGCGGCCCGACGCCACGCCGCTCGATTCCCGTTCGCGCGAAGGAACGCTCTTCGTCCAGCAATCGGGGCCAAGCCTGCTCGCCGCGGTCGGTGCGCTTTCCCCGCCCGGGGCGCGGCCATGACGCACCTCGACGAGAAGCTCACGCAGATCCACGGCGAGTCGGGTCTCCACCGTCCGATCGTGCGCGGGCGCCTCGCCCGCATGCTCTTTGCGGCCTTGGCCAGGATCGCCTTCGCGCGTCGGCCGCGGCGACGGTGAAGCGGCTTTCAGTCCATCGGCCGGGCCCGCGGCGCAACCCCGATGCCCTGGAGGGTTGCCCGCGGGACGGCGGCCCGGCGGGATCCGCCGGGCCGCAGGCCGGCTTCTACGGGACGCCGGCTTCGTTCGATCGCGCGCTCTCCCCGGCCGCGTTGCTTGCGGCCACGTAGTACACGTAGCGGAGGCCCGATTGGAGCCCGCCGTCAACGAAGCCCGGGCCGCCGCAGGCGGCCACGTTCGTGCTTGCCGGAAGGTCGATGCGGAACAGCGCCCCGCCGCTCGCGTGCCCGCGGTAGACCGTGTACTTCGTGAGGGCGCCGCCGTCGCCGTTGTACTGCGGCGGGGTCCAACACAGGCGCGCCTGGCCGCCCGAAAGCGCAACCACGCCAAGGCTCCTTGGAGCGGAGGGCTGAGGTCCGGGCGTGTCGCAGACGGTCGCGCTGGCCGGTCCTTCGGCGTCGTTGAAGGCCGTCACGCGGTAGCAGTACTCAACGCCCGCCGTTACAGCGCCGCCGACGACACCGGCCGCGTTTGGCAACCCGACGGACGCCTGGTTCACCACGTCCGTGTCGGCGTAGGAGAGGGTTCCCGCCGCCACGGTGGCGATGCGTTGGAACGGCCCGCCGGCGGCGCTGCGATACACGCGGTACTCGGAGAGCGGCCATCCGCCGTTGCTCGAGGGGACCTGCCAGGAGAGCGTCACGCGGCCGGTTCCGTGCGCCGCGTGGGCGGCCTGCGGCGCCGTCGCGACGGTGTGCGGAACGACGGTCGCAACGCTCGACTGGGCGCCCTCGTTCACCACGTTCACGGCGCTCACGGCGTAGCAGTACTCCTGACCGTTCGTGAGGCCCGTGTCCTGGTAGGTCGTGCCGGAGGCGTTCGCAAGGAAGCTACGGGACGCGCACGTGGTTCCGCGGTAGACACGATAGGACGTGATAGGCTCGCCGCCGTTGCTGCTCGGCGCGTTCCACGACAGCGAAGCCTGCGTGTGCCCCGCCGTCGCCGCAAGGCCGGTCGGGACGCCCGGCACCGTTGCGGGCTTGGCCTGCACGTTTGCGCTTGCCGCGCCCTCGCCCACCGCGTTTACGGCCGTGACGTGGTAGCAGTACGTGACGCCGTTTGCGAGACCACCGTCCGTGAAGTTCGTGGCCGTGGCGTTGCCGGCAAAGCTCTTCGAATCGCAGCTCGTGCCGCGATAGACTTGGTACCGCAGGATCGCGGAGCCGCCGTCGGTGGATGGCGCGTTCCACGTCAGCGCCACCTGCTGGTTGCCGCGGGTCGCCGCGAGGGACTGCGGCAGCGCCGGGGGCTCGGCCCCGGGCGTGGCCGCCACGGTCGCCGCGGCGCTGCTACCGGCCGTGTTCACGGCTCGGAGGGCAAAGCAATACTGCTGTCCGTTCGTGAGGCCGCCGTTTGTGAAGCTCGTGTTGCTCGCGCCCAGGCTTGCGATCTGCGACGCGCTCGCGCACGAGCTGCCCGTCGCGCGGAAGACGGCGTACCCGGTGATGGCATCGCCGCCGTTGCCCGCGGGCGCCTGCCACGTGAGCGTCACGCGGCCGTTGCCCGTGGACGCGGCAAAGTTGCGGGGCGCCTCGGGCTCGGTGGCCGGCACGACGCTTGCGTCGTTGCTGGCAGGCCCCTCGCGAACGGGCGTCGCACTGTTGACGGCCGTGACGTTGTAGCAGTACGCCTGGCCGTTCGTGAGGCCGGTGTCCGTGAAGTTGAGACCGCCCGTGCTTCCAACGTGGACCTTGGGCGCGGTCGCCCCGCATCCCTGCGAGCGGTGCACGTTGTAGGCGGTGACCGGCAATCCGCCGTTGTCGGCAGGAGCCAGCCACGAGAGGGTGGCCGACTGGTTGCCGCGCACGGCGACGAGATTGCGGGGCGCCGAGGGGGGACCCGGACTCACGGTCACGCTCTGCGCCGGAGCGTTGGCGCCGTCGCCCGTGGAGCCGACCGCGCGCACCGAATAGAACCATAGGCCGGCCGGGACGCCGTTGTCGACGTGCCGGTTGGTGTTCGGGCCCACCGTGGCGAGCACCGACAGCTCGTTTGGATCGGACCCTCGCAGCACGCGGTAGTCCGACGTCGCGGCCGTGGCGCTGTCCGGCGGGGGCGACAAGGTCCACGTCAGCGTCACCTGCCGCTGGGCCGTGGCCGCGGCCGCAAATTCCGGAGGTGCCGGGCGCGCCAGGGGCTTTGCGCTGGCCGATCCGCTGGCGGCGCCGGCGCCCACCTCATTCACCGCTCGAACGTTGTAGCAGTAGGTCTGCCCGTTGGCGAGTCCCGTGTTGAGGTAGGTACGCTGGGAGGCGGGAACCGAGCCGAAGAAGGTCTCGCTTCCGCAGCTCGTGCCGCGATGGATTTGGTAGGACTGAACGGCAAGACCGCCGTTGTCCGTGGGCTCGTCCCACGACAGCGAGACGTTTCCGTCGCCGGCGACGGCCGCGAGGTTGCGCGGGGCGCTTGGCGCGCGCGCCGGCGTCGCCTGGACGTCGGCCGTGCGGGCGCCTTCGCCGGCAGCGTTCACGGCGGAGATCGCGTAGCAGTACGTCACGCCGTTTGTGAGACCCGTGTCCGTGTAGCTCGCGATCGCGACGGTCGTCAGCAGCGACTTCGAGCCGCACGACGTGCCGCGGTGGATCATGTAGTACTGGACGCCGCGGCCCCCGTCGTTGGCCGGATAGGACCAGGACAACGCCACCGACTGGTCGCCGCGCGTGGCGACGAACGATTGCGGCGCGCCGGGCGTCGTGTAAGGGATGCCCGAAACGGTCCCCGTTTGAGGGCCCTCGCCGTACGTGTTCACAGCGGAGACGCGGTAGCAGTACGAGCGGCCGTTGGTGAGGCCTGTGTCGTTGTACGACGTCGCGGTCGGGCTTGCAAGCAGCGAGAATCCGCCGGCGCAGTCGACCTGGCGATACACGCGGTAGTTCGAAACGGCGCCGCCGCCGTTGTCCGCGGGCGCCTGCCAGGAGAGGGAGATAAACGCGTCGCCCTCGGCGCGCTGGAGGTTCTGCGGCGCCGACGGCGGGCCGAACGTGCGCGCGGAGGCCTGGTTCGATTGCGGTCCCTCGCCCGTGGCGTTCACGGCGCTCACGACGTAGTATTTCGTCACGAGCTGCCCGAGCCCGGTGTGCGTGTACGTGAGAACGTTGCCGACCGTTGCAAGGAGCGAGTACGGACCGCCGTTTGCGTCGCTCACGAAGACCTTGTAGTTCGTGATGCTCGTTCCGTTCTGGGGCGCTTGCCAGTTGAGCGTGATCTGCCCGTTTCCGCCGGTGGCCGTGAGATTGCGGGGGGCGCTTGGGGGTTGAACCGTCGAAAATTGGATGTCGGCAAGGCCGTACATCTCGCCCGTCCAGCTATTCTGGGGAAAGCTGTCGCCGTACCGACTTGCCTGGATCGTTATGGCACCTTCCGTGCGAGGTGTGGAGAAGCTTGGGATGTAGCCGTAGCTCGTGCAGCATGGAATGGCGGTCGAGACGATGTAGCTTTGACCTGCAACGAGCGTCACGGCCGAAATGGAAGTGTAGACCCAGTTGTTCGTGCCCGTCGTCGTCACGCTTGCCGACGCCAAGAGCGCGCCGTCACTTACGCGCCACAGGCGCACCGTCTGCGCAACCGCTGGCGCTTTGGCGCCAAGCCCAAGGACCTGTCCGTTTGTCGTGGGAGTAAACTGATATCCCATTGAGCCCCAGCCGCCGCAACAAGTCGAAACGCTCCATCCCGCGCTTGCCGTCTGCAGCGGCGTTTGCGTCTGCGCCTCCGCTTCCTGCGCGAGGATGCCGGGCAGCAGCAAGGCGGCAAAGAAGACGATGGCTCCCGCCAGGACAACGTCGCGGAAGCTGGAAGACAGGAGCCGCGACTCCGCATTCGCCGGAGTCGCTTGAGCCGTTCCACTGATCGATACGGACGCCGCCATGAATGACCTCTCCCGAATTCGAGCTTCGTCGACAGTCGGTGGCTATTTGATGTTTTCCGGGACATCGTTGTTGATAAGACGATCTCGGCACGCGACTTGCAAGAGCGAGCTCATGCGGTGGACCGCGCCGCCTCGACGCCGGTGGCCACGCGTCCTTCCGAATCGACGGCGGTCCATCGAAACGGCCCCGGATTGCCCTCGGAGGGCGCGGCAAGGACACGCCGCTCTCCGGGCGCAAGCTCGAAGCTCCACAGGAATCCCGCGCGGGGCGTGATGGTCCCGTTCCATTCCACGGATTGAGCGCCCGTCGCCGGCGTTCCCGCGTCGGCCACGTCGGTCACGCGCAGCGCGAGGGGGAAGCCGGCGGCGCTCTCGATTTCAACGCCCGCGCCTGTCCGCAGCGCGCGCACGGGCGGCTCCTGCTGCGGAGAAAGGTACGCTCGAACCTGGTAGCCCAGGCCCGGCGGCCCCTTCACATTGACCCGGTAGGTTCCGCCCGATTGGTCCTCGAAGCGCACGGTCGCCGTGTAGGCGTTTGCCATGAGCGGGCGCGCCTCGTGCACGCGGCCTTGCGGGTCCTCGATCTCCACGCGGACGGGAAGGAGGTTCGCTTCGGCCGCGCGGTCCTCGCGCCACACGACCTGGAACGTGGCCGTCCCGCGCGCGGGAACGTCGACGAGGTGATCGGAGCCAAGCGCGCCGATGGCGCCGTCCAGCTTGCCCACCCACGGCGACGCGAACCCTTCGTAGAAGCCGGCCGCGGCAAACGCGGCGCTTGCGACGGTCACCATGTGAAGGCGCGTGCCCCACGCGTGGCTGGGGTCCGCGTCCGTCGAGCGCGAGATCGCGCTCTCGGGCGTCCAGCCGGGCGCGCCGCGCAGGCTGCAGAACATGTCGTGCGTTCCGGGATGGAACGCGTCGGGCCACACGACCTGCCGCGCGACGCCGTCGTCGCCCACCCGATAGTTCTCGTTGGGGCCACCGCCGAAGCCTCCGGCGGCGTCCACCTCGTACACCGTCCGCCAGCCGGCGGCGAGAAGCTCCTCCTGGATCTCCGACTCGGGCAGCGCAAGCGGCGCGAACGCGTCCCAATCGAACTGCGGCGACTGTCCCTCGTTGTGGAGGTCAAGGCACGTGTCGGGCCGGTGCGTCCAGAACGCGTCGCGCACCGCACGGGGCTCGGGTTGCGAGAAGGCCGCGTAGTCACGGTTGAGATCGACGCCGTTTGCGTTGCCGCGCCGGAACGCCGCGGCCCCATCGGGGTTCACGACGGGCACGAAGACAAACGTGACGCGGGAGAGGAGAAGCTCGCGGTGCGCGAGGACGTCGTGCAGGATGGGCGGCGCGTCGATCGGGAGGCGGGCCTGCGGATCCGCAAGGATCGAAAGGAAGAGCAGGATGGCCTCGGCGCCCGTGGGCTCGTTGCCGTGGTGGCGCCCAACGGTCCACAGCACGTGGGGCCCGCTTCCGACGACGACCTCGTGGAGGGGGCGGTTCTGGATGCTGCGGCCGATCTCGCGGACCAAGACGCCGGGAAGAAGCGCAATCTCTGCGACCAGATCGGCGATCTCCTCGGGCGTGTGGAGCTTCGCGAAGGCCACGAGCCGTCCGGCGTCCGGAGGCGCGTCGGGCGCCTCGCGCGGCGCGGAAGGCTCGGGCGCAAGGCAGCCGGCAAGCGCGGGGACCGCAAGCAGGAGGACGCAGGCGAGCGCGCGGGCGGCGGCCATGGCCGTCGGATGCTCTTGGCGTAAAAAGGGTTTCCGGCGGAGGCCTGCGGCTCACGTTTTAGGGTCATAAAAAAAGAGAGCCCGCGCGCCGTTCGCCGTTAGAAGTCCCCAAGCTGCGTCTTGGGCGTCTTTCCCACGAGCGCGCGCAGCGCGTCCACGTCCTTCTTGAACTGCGCGTTCGTCTCGCACGGCGTCTCCACGACCCCGGGGACCTTGGCAAAGCGCTTGTCGTTGACGAGGAGCGAGAACGTCTTCTTCCCGATCTCCCCCTTGCCGATGTTCTCGTGCCGGTCCACGCGGGAGGCAAACGTGGACTTCGAGTCGTTGAGGTGGAACGCCTTCACGCGCGAGAGGCCGACCGCGGCGTCGAGCTCCTCCATCGTCTTCGCGTACGACTCGGGCGTGCGCAGGTCGTACCCGGACGCAAACGTGTGGCAGGTGTCGATGCACACGCCCATGCGGTCGGGATCGTCGACGCCCTCCACGATGGCCTTCACGTGCTCGAAGCGGTAGCCCACGTTGCTTCCCTGCCCGGCCGTGTTCTCGACGCACAGCGTGACGTCGTCGAACGCTTCGCCTTTCTTGAGGCACCAGTTGAGGTTCTCGACGATGCGCGAGAGGCCCTTCTCGTCGCCGTCGCCCTGGTGCGCTCCGGGGTGGAAGACGAGAAGCGGGATGGACAGCTTGTGGCAGCGTTCCATCTCGTCGAGGAACGCCTCGCGGCTCGCCTTCGCGTACTCGGATTTGGGCGTGGCGAGGTTGACGAGGTAGTTCGCGTGCACGAGCATGTGCTTGACGGCGCTCGTCTTGCGCGCCGCATGCCAGGCGGCCACGACGTCGTCCTCGAGGGGCTTGAACCGCAGCATGCGGGGGCTCTTGGCGAAGATCTGGATCGCGTCGTTGCCGATCTCGGCCGCGTTCACAAACGCGTTGGCAAGCCCGCCGGCCGCCGAGACGTGGGAGCCAAGGAGCATGGCCACCGAAACGCTCATCCACTCGTGAACCTAACTCCCGCCGTGGACGCAGTCACGGTCGCCTGCCTCCAGATGCGTCACGGCCCCACGCTCGAGGGAAACCTGGCGACGGCCGACCGCATGCTGCGCCAAGCCGAGGCCGCGGGCGCCGACGTGGCCGTCCTTCCCGAGTATTGGTACCTCCCGATGGCAGGCGAGGTGCGGGCAAACGGCGTCGACCCCATCTTCGAGGAGGTGCGGGCATGGACCCTCGATCGTTCGCGTGGTTCCCGCATGCTGCTTGCGGCCAACGCCCCGCTTCGGGAGGGCGGCAAGACCTACAACGCGGTCATCCTGGCCGCGCGCGGCGCGACGGTGGGCGTGCAGCGAAAGATCCATCCGATGCCGCTTGAGCAGACCTGGGGCGTGGCGGCGGCCACGGAGCCGCAGGTCTTCGAATGGAACGGCCTTCGAGTCGGCGTGCTCGTTTGCGCGGACGTGCTCCACCCCGAGAACGCGCGCGTGCTTGCCCTCAAGGGGGCGCGGATCGCGCTCAATCCCGTGCTCTCGCCGTACCGTCACCCGGACCCGTGGAAGCAGGCGCGCGAGGCCATGATGGTGGCGCGGTGCTACGACAACGGCTTCTACCTCGCCAAGGCCGGCGGCTTTGGCGCGCCCAAGGGCGGCGAGATCGTGGGGCGCAGCCTCGTCTGCGGCCCGACGGGCGTGCTCGCGCGGTACGACGACGAGCGAGCGGAGAAGATCGTCGCCGCCTCGCTCGCGCTTGCCGAGCTCGAGGAGTTCCGCAAGCGCCACCTCGCGCTTCCGCGCCGCAATCCGGCCGCCTACGCGGAGCTCATGCGCACGAGCGTCGAGGGGTGACGACTCATTCCGCCGTGCGGTTGTTGCCCTGGTTGCCGTACGTGAGGTCGACCGTCAACGTGTACGAGGTCGGCTGGCCCGCGAACAGGATCACGCGGAAGTCCCATTCGCCCGGGGCAAGGCGCGCAAGCGTGGCGACCTCGGGCTGCACGCCGGTGGCCGCGGCGCCCTCGGCGGCGTCGTTCTCCTTGTCCGTGGGCGAGAAGATCTGAAGGTCCATGTCCGGCACGCAGCCGCCCGCGGGGGGACACTGGGCGGTCCAGGCAAGCGTGGCCGTGAGGCCGCTTGCGCCCGGCTCGATGGTGATCTTCTCCGTCTTGCAGCTTCGCCCCTCGTCGCACGCCTTGCGGACGGCGCCGAGCACGGGGTCGCCAAAGTGGGCCGGCGCCGTCCGCAAGGCGTGCGACGAGGGGCGAAGCTGCAAGACGGAGAAGATCACCATCGAGCCGGGCGCAAGCGGCCTCACGGCCACGCTTGCCTGGACCGCCCAGTGT
>DATLFM010000069.1 GCA_035541015.1 Candidatus Thermoplasmatota archaeon | reverse complement strand
CATGGCCTGGACCTGCGACGCCTGCGGCGCCCGTATGCAAAACGACCAGCCCGCATGCGACGCGTGCGGCTGCTCTGCGCCCATGATGGGGCGCAAGGGAAGCCACGGCCTCGTCGAGGCGTAGGGCCCCCCGCATCGCGTGCGATGAACATTCATCGCGCGTGCGATGATCATTCATCGCAGGGTTGCGACAGCATTCGGCCACAAGGCTTATCATGGCGCCGCCCGCCTGCGGCGGCATGCGCCTGTCGCCCGTTTTGGTGGCCCTTTCCTTCTTCGGAATCGCGCTTGCCGGCTGCCTCGAAAATCCCGAGCCGCCCGTCGTCCCGTCGGAGACGGCGCCCGCGCCGACGCTTCCAACCGGGATCGTGCGCTTTGCCGCCGACGGCTCCATCCTGGCGCCCGTGGTCGACCAGGTGCTCGCGCAGGCCCAGTACATCTTGACGGGCCACCGCGGCGCCGAGCCCACCATGGGCATCACGAAGTCGGGCGCCATTTTCATGGCCACGTTCGAGACGGTGATCCGCAGCACCGACGGCGGGCAGACGTGGGAGGTCGCGTACGACTTCGCCGTGCCCGGCGCGCCCGTGGATCCGTTCTTCAACGCGGACCCCATGATGTGGGTGGACCCCATCACGGATCGAGTCTACAACGCGCCCATGTACCCGTTGCTTCTTTGCTCGAGCATCGTGTGGAGCGAGAACGACGGCCAGTCGTGGACCCACCGGCCGCTTGCGTGCCCGGCCATCCAACCCTTCGACCGGCAGACGCTCGCCTCGGGCCCGCCAGGTCCCCGCGCGCCGCCGCAGGCCGGCCTTGCCCACCCGACCGTTCTCTACCTCTGCTACAACCAGCTTGCGAGCACGAGCTGCCTGATGAGCTACGACGGCGGCCTCACGTGGCCGGTGAACGTGCCCGTGTGGGACCGCGCGACCGCGCCGCCGGGAAGCGGCTCGTGCGCGGGCCAGCCGGGCCACACGGCCGTGGCGCCCGACGGCACGGTCGTCGTTCCGAAGTCGTGGTTCTGCGCGGGGCTCTTTCTCTCCGTGAGCTACGACTCGGGCCTCACGTGGGAGGTGCGGGCCGGCCCGCAGGTGGGCGGCGACACGCTCTCGCCCGAGGTCGCGTTTGCCCCCGACGGCACGCTCTACGCGCTTTGGCAGGGCAAGGACCACCTCACGTACCTCGCGCGCTCGCCCGACGTGGGCAAGACGTGGGACGGCCCGTGGATCGTCTCGCCGCCCGACGTCCGCAGCACCGTCTTTGCGGCGCTTGCCGCCGGCGACGACGGGCGCGTGGCCATGGCGTTCCTCGGCACGCGCGACACGGACGAGTACCCCTCGCGCGCGCCCGACGAGACGCGCTGGCACCTGTTCTTCGTGACGACCGAGGACGGCACCGCGCAGTCGCCCACGTTCACGGCCTACCAGGCGACGCCCGAGGACGACCCGGTGCAGATCGGGTGCGTGTGGATCGGAGGCGGCGGCAACCCGTGCCGCAACATGCTCGACTTCATCGACGGCGCCGTCGGCGCCGACGGCACGTTCTACGTGTCGTACACGGAAGGCTGCACGGAGGGATGCGCCGGCGTGCGCGACGCGGGCCCGACGGACTCGCGCGACCGGCAAGCCGCGCTTGGCATCCTGCGCGGTTGGAGCCTGCGGGCGAGCGCGTAGCGCCGGACGGGCGCGCGCTCCGCAAGGAGCGACCGCTTGTGCCCAAACGCTCATCCCGCCCGCGCGGCGACTTGTGCGCATGCGCGAAGCGGGCTGGTTGCTGTGCGGCAGCCTGGCGGCGCTTCTGGTCTTGCTCGCGTGGCCGTTTGGATCGCCGATCACAGACGAGCGGCCGCTTGCGCCGCCCGCGTTGCGCGACGGTCCGGCCGACGCGACCGTCGTCGTGGGAGCGCCGGGAGGACGCATCGACGACCGCGTGTACAGCTTCAACGTGGCGTCGTGGCTTCCCGACGATTTCGCGCCGGCCAACGAGACCTTCGTCGCCATGCTCCGGCAGCTTCGCCCCGCCCTCCTGCGGTTTCCCGCCGGGCACGACAGCCAGTTCACCTTCTTCGACCCGACGAGTTCGAGGACGGCGCTTCCCGACGGTTTCCGCCACCGGCTCACGGGCGAGCGCCTCGATCAGTTCCTCGACACGACGGCTCGCATCGGCGCGCAGCCGCTCCTTGCGGTGAACCTCAAGACGGGGTCGCCGGCCATGGCCGCCGAGCTTGCGCGGCACGTGGTCGATCGTGGCCACGCGGGCGCGTGGTACGAGCTTGGGAACGAGCCCGACCTTCGCGACCGCTTCCGCGCCTCGCCGGAGGCGGAGGCGGGACGGTTCCTCGCGTTTGCGGCAGCCCTGCGCGCAGCCGACCCCTCCGCGCGCCTTGTGGGCGGCGCGATCATGACGGGCGCCAACGCCTTTGGCGCCAACGGGCGCGAGCCGTGGATGGAGCCCTTCGCTCGGATCGTGGGCGAACGCGCAAACGCGCTCTCGTGGCACTGGTACCCGCTCGACAGCGACAACCCGAACCCGCGCAGCCCCGCGTTCCCGGCGGTGGAGCATCTCGTGCAGGAGCGCGCTTCCGACTGGCTGCCGTCGGGACTCTCGTTCGCGGATCTCGCGTGCGAAGCCATGGAAGCGATCCGCGCGGAAACGGGCGCCGAGCATTGGGTCACCGAGCTTGGTCCCGACAGCGGAGCGCACATGGCGCCCGGGATCACGAACGGGCAGGTCGCGGCGGTGTGGATCGCCGACGCGCTTCCTCGGCTTGCCGAGTGCGGCGCAGACGCCGTCTTCCAGTTCGCCGCGCGCCAGCACGAGGGACAGGTGCTCGCGCTCATGACGCACGACCGCGAGCC
Source organism: Candidatus Thermoplasmatota archaeon (assembly GCA_035541015.1). NCBI lineage: Archaea > Methanobacteriati > Thermoplasmatota > Thermoplasmatota archaeon. The sequence goes on along the minus strand of DATLFM010000069.1, from coordinate 11,853 downwards.
GACGCCCCTGTGGGGCGCCTACCAATTGCTGTCGATGGGCTTCCGCGGGGAGTGGCTTGCATGCGAAGTCGACGGAGCGCCGCAGCTCGCCTGCCACGCCGCGCGCGCCGGCGACGGCGCGACGAGCGTGGTCCTTGCCAACAAAGGCGCGGAATCGCTGCAAGTGGCGCTGCGATGGAGCGCGGGCGAGCGCGCGTCGGTCTGGACGCTTGAAGCCGACGGGCCCACATCGACGACCGCGCGCGCAAACGGCGAGCCGCTCACGCGCGAACTCGTGCTTGCCGGCTTGCCCCAAGCCGCGTTGGACGCGGACGCCGGGGTCCTCGTGCCGCCCTACGGAGTCGTGCTGATCCTCGATGCGGCCGTCCACGCCGGTCCTGCGCCCGCGGTGGCGCGATCCCCGTGAAAAGGCGCAAGCGTGCCCGCCGCACCCTCATGCCGGAGACGGAGCCGTGGGAGGCGCCTCGCAGCGCGAGGCGATCTCGCGGTCGAGCCAAGCGCTCTCGTCGCGGAAGGCGCGGAAGAACCAGGCCTCGGCGCGATCGACGCCGTCGAGCGCCTCGGCGCGCCGCCGCATGGCCTCCACCTCGGCGCTCGTGCGCGCAAACAGCAGAAGGTCGAAGTGGCCCAGATCGGCCGACGCGGGAACGTACGCATACACGTGCTCGTCCCGGAACTCCTGCCGCAGCGCGCTCATCGGCCGCGGCCCCGATCCGGCGCGAAGGTACACGAGAAGCTCGAACAAGAACAGCCCGTCGGCTTTGCTTGGGTCCACGATCGGAACGAGAAAGACGCTGCCCTCGGACGCCATCCGCGAAAGGTGCCGCTTGACGGTGCGCGCGCTCACGCCCACACGCGCTGCAAGCTCCGCGGCGCCTTCCCGGGGCGCCGCGCGCAGCGCCGCGAGGATCCGCCAGTCCAGGGACGAGAGAGGACGTTCCGTGACGGGCATCTCGCGGACGTAGAACCGCCGAGGGGCCGCGCCGCCGGCAAGCGCGGCGAAGATCTCGAGCTTCCGTTTCCGCTCCTCCTCGTCGCGGAAGCAGAAATCCACGCACACCCCCTGTCCCAGGAAATCGTGGATCTCCAGGAGGCCTTCGACGCGCAGGAGCTCGGCAAGCGCGGCGTCCTTGGCCGCGTCGTTTGCAAAGCGCAGATGGTAGGCCTCCGCGCGCAATCCCAGATGGCGCAGGTTGACGAAGGCGTTGTAGCCTGCAAGCACGCCCGACTCGTTCATGCGCGCGATGCGTTCTTTCACGGTGTTGAGGCTGGCCCCGATCGATCGCGCGATGCGCGCGGGGGTCAAGGCGTCGAGCGGTTTGGGGGTTCGCTCGTAGGGCCGAAGGCCCATGGCGCGCACGATCGAAACGTCCAGCGGGTCCATCGGATCCGATCCGCCGCCTCGCCAAAAGCCTTTTCCACGCGGGTCCTCACGATCGTTGAAGGACGGCAACGCGGGGCGTCGTCAGCCTCCATCGCGCGCGCGTCCCCCGGGCCACGCCAAGCTTCCCGCGCAGGCGGCCGAAGGACGCGGCGCTGCGCGGGGTCGCGCGCAAACGACGATCGAACGCGCCGCAAACGTCGCCGCGACGAGCACCGGCGCGATCGCGATGAGGCTTGGAACGAGCATCACGGATCCGCAGATCCGTCACTCTTGAGCGGGCGCGACCTCAAAGCCCGCTTCCTTCCACGCCTTGAAGCCGCCGTCGAGATGCGCGACGCGCGCGAATCCCATCTGGCGAAGCGCCGCGCCGGCCAGCGCCGAGCGGCCTCCCGAGGCGCAGTACAGCAAGACGCGGCGGCCCGGATCGAGCTCCTTGCGATGGTACGGGGTCGAAGGATCGGCGTAGAACTCGAGCATGCCGCGGGGGGCGGCAAGCGCGCCGGGAATGGTCCCGTGCTGCGCTCGCTCGCCGGGCTCGCGCAGGTCCACGAGCACGGCGTCGGGCCGTTCCAGCTCCCGCGCGAGCTCCGCGGCGGAGAGGTTGTCGATCGTGCTTCGGGCCTGGCTCACGAGTTCCTTCACGGTTTTTCCGGCGGGCAAAGGCACACCCAGCGGGAGAACGCGCGCGCGCCACGCGAGCGTGTCGCCGGCGAGGCCGACAAAAATGGACAGGTGTCCGTTTTCGGCAGGCGGCCCGGCGACGCCGTCACGTCCCCCCGGCACCCTGCTGGCGGCGGAGGAATCGAAATGATCGCGATCTCGCGCAAGAATCTCGTCGCCAACGTCGACCGCTCCGGACTGGAGATCCGCTCCGCGCCCGCGGGGGACATGATCGTGGGATGGGAGCGCTGGCCCGCAGGCGACGTCTCCGGGCTTTTCCGCGGGCTCCCCGGAGACGCCTGCCAAGCCGAGCACTGGGGGTACACGGTGGCCGGCAAGTGGCGCGTCCGCACGGCCGCGGGCGTGGAGACGATCGAGGCGGGGCAAGCCTACTACGTTCCCCGCGGCCACGTGCTGCTCGAGATCGTGGAGCCCATGGAAGTCGTTGAGTTCACCCGCGCCAAGGATCCCTATCTCACGGAGTCGGTGAAGGCCTTCGAAACGAATCTTCCCGGCGTGATGCGAGCGCTCAAGGTCGCACAACGTTAGCCGCGCCCCTGAGCCGGGCGCGCAGGCGGCGCCCCGGCCAGGGCGTGCAATCGCGCCGCGCGAAATCCTTCGCCCGCGTCCAACCGCAGCGGAGCCGCGAATCCTTAAATACCCCCCTCGCAATCCGCGGCCAACCCGAGGCGTTCCCATGGTCAAGGAGTACAAGACGCTCACCGACGTGGCCGGCCCCCTCATCTTCGTCGAGAAGACCGAACCGGTCGGCTACGGCGAGCTCGTCCAGATCCGTCTTTCCGACGGCTCGATGAAGCGCGGCCAGGTCCTCGACACGAGCAAGGACGTCGTGGCCGTGCAGGTCTTCGAGGGAACCTCCGGCATCAACCGCGAGGCCTCGGTGAAGTTCCTCGGCGAGACGATCAAGCTGCCCGTGAGCCGCGAGCTTCTGGGCCGCATCCTCACGGGCGCGGGCGACCCCAAGGACGGGGGTCCCCCCATCGTGCCCGAGAAGCGCCTCGACATCACGGGCGCCGCCATCAACCCGTACGCCCGCGACAACCCGTCCGAGTTCATCCAGACGGGCATCAGCACGATCGACGGCATGAACACGCTCGTGCGCGGCCAGAAGCTTCCCATCTTCTCCGGCTCGGGTCTTCCGCACAACGAGATCGCGCTCCAGATCGCGCGCCAGGCCAAGGTGCTCGGCGGGACGGAGGAGTTCGCCGTCGTGTTCGGCGCCATGGGCATCACGAACGAGGAAGCCCAGGCGTTCATGAAGGACTTCGAGCGCACGGGCGCCCTCCAGCGCGCGGTGCTCTTCCTCAACCTCGCTGACGACCCGGCCATCGAGCGGCTGCTCACGCCCCGCATGGCGCTTACCGCGGCCGAGTACCTCGCCTACGAGCTCGACTACCACGTCCTCGTCATCTTCACGGACGTCACGAACTACTGCGAGGCGCTGCGGCAGATCGGCGCCGCGCGCGAGGAGGTCCCCGGACGCCGTGGCTACCCCGGTTACATGTACACGGACCTCGCCTCGCTCTACGAGCGCGCGGGCAAGATCAAGGGACGCAAGGGCTCGATCACGCAGTTTCCGATCCTCACGATGCCCGGCGACGACATCACCCATCCCATCCCGGACCTCTCGGGCTACATCACGGAGGGTCAGATCGTCGTGAGCCGCGAGCTCCACCGCAAGGGCATCTACCCCCCGATCAACGTGCTTCCCTCGCTCTCGCGGCTCATGAACGCGGGCATCGGCGTGAAGAAGGACCACCACGGCAACGTCCGCACGCTCACTCGCGAGGACCACAAGGCCGTCTCCGACCAAGTGTACGCGGCCTACGCCGAGGGCAAGGACCTGCGCGGCCTTGTCGCCATCGTCGGCAAGGAGGCCCTCTCCGAGCGCGACCGCCGCTTCCTCGAGTTCGCCGACGTCTTCGAGCAGAAGGTCGTTCGGCAGGGCCGCGAGGAGGACCGCACCATCGAGCAGACCCTCGACCTCTTCTGGGAGCTCGTAGGACAGCTTCCCGAGGAAGCCCTCACGCGCATCGACCGCAAGTTCATCGAGAAGTACCACCCGAAGAACAAGCAGGCGAAGACGGCGCAAGCGCCGGTGCCCACTGCGCGCTAGGCCTGCAAGGCGGGCAACAATCTTATGCCGTCCAGCCGTGCTCTTGGGCCGTGGTCGGTCATGACATTGACGGCGCAAGATTCAGACATCACCGTCGAAGGCCTCCGAGCGCTCCTTCGGTCACGTCTTGCTGACCGAATTCCTGCGGACGCGGCCTACATTCGCAAGCTCGTCGACGATCTGTCCAAGGCCGGGATCGTTCAGCTCGCCGACGTCGACCGCGCGTTGGCCCAAGCCAAGGATGCGGCGCTTGCCTACGAGGCGGATCTCCAAGACAATGAGGTCCTGCGAGGATCCTTCGAGGATGTCGGTCTTGCCCGCACGGCGCTCTCCATCATGCACCCGGCAATGGCCGACGACCCTCGCGGTCTCGAGCCCTTCCGGTCGCTCATCCGTAGTGACGCGCATCCAGCGCCGATGCCCCCACCCGCGCGGGCGGAAGACCTGTTCGAACAAACGGTTCGCGGACACGGCTTCGCGCCCAAGCCGCCCGGTGGCGGTCTGATGGCAAAGCTGGCACGCCCACGCCCCACGTACGAGAAGACCGTCGGCCGATTCCGAATCGAACTCGAGGAAGATCCGGCGAGCAAGCCCGATTCGTGGGTGCTCGTCGGGCGCACCACGATCGAGCCCCAGAAGCAAGGCAAGTACGAGATCTGGTCGGAGCCGGTGGCCCGCGGCCAGGACCCGCGCACGGGTCTTCGCTTCGCATCCGACTCGCGGGAGATCGGTCAATACCTGCTTGAACGCATGGACGTCTACAAGTTGCTGACGTGGTTCGAAGGGCGAATCCGCGTCCGGGGGCGGCAAGTCGAAGTTCGCGCCGACGTGGGTGCATCGTTGTCGGAAGGCATTGGCACCCTCGAGTCGGCGCTGCGCACCGTGGCGGACACCGCGGAAGACTGGACGTAGCCGTCGGCGCGCGTCCTCGCAGATGCCGCGGCGCCACGGCACGGTAGGCGCCGTCGTCGGCTCTCAGGATTGCTTTCGAGGTTGCTTGCGCGCCGTCTGCAACACGCGATGTAGCGTTGCCGCCAGACGACCGAAGCTTACGTCCAGCTCCCGCAAGCGCTCGTGGGCGGCCTCGTTTTCGCGCGGAACCACCCGCTGCAGCGTGGCGATCTGCAAACGCAACGGGGTCATGGGCGTGGCAAACAAGTGGGCCGCTTCGTTGAGGAAATCCGTCTGCAGCTGCTGCAGCGTGCGCAAGCGCTCAAGCTCAAGCTGCGACAGACGAGCGCGCAGGCGCTCCTCCTGGAAGCGACGGTGCGTCCGCAGGTTGTCCATCCAGCGGCGCGTGACCTCGCGCTCGCGCTGCGGGCCGAGGTACACGTCCGGCTCGATGTAGTAGAAGTTGTCGAAGACCTCGGCGCCCAGCATGGCAAACGGGTGCGTCGTGAGCGCCTCCTGCACGAGACGCCCGGGCAGCCGCGTCGTGTCGTACTGGCAGATGGCGGTGAACTTGCGGCCGGGGAAGAAGCGGTTGAGCTTCGCCTCGTACTCCATGACGCGATCGGCGCCCGGGGGCGAGCGCAGGACCCAGGACATCTCTCCGGTGCCGCGCAGCCCGTCAAAGCCGTCGTCCAACGCCGCGTCCACGGCGGCGCCCAAGGCGCCGATCATCTCGTCCGGATCGAAGCGGCCCCCGGGCGTGTAGGCGTCGGATCCAAGCACGCGCAGCTGGCCTGCGTCCACCGCGGCCGCCGCGTCCAGCCCGTCTGCCCGAAGCATCGCCAGGATCGCTTGGGGCGAATGCGCGTCCGCGATGTACTGGACCCGCTCGCCGCGCGCGAGCCCCTCGCGCACGAAGGTCGTGAAGACCGCGCGGTGGTTCTCCTCGGAATCGTAGAGGATGCACGCGTGGTCGCCCGGACGCAGATCGAGGACCCCGCGGGGCGGAGCGGCTTTCCCCGCAACTGCCGCCATGGGCCGTCCACGTTCGTGACGGGACTTGGTTCTTACGGCGGCCCGGCGTTTCGACGGCCCGCCTGGACCGCAGCGTCACGACAGCCTTATGGAGGTCGGCCTCGGTGCGACCGCGGGACCACATGGTCGAGCTCGACCCGAACGTAGGGACGCTGGCGAATCTCGCGACCGCGCTTACCCTCGTCGTGGCGCTCGCGTTCGGGATCGTCCAGGTCCGGGAGGGGCGCCAGAAGCGCCGCGAGATGGCCACGCTGGAGGCCCTGCGGCCCATCACGTCCGCGGACGCCGCCCGCATGTGGGTCCACTACCGCAGGCTGCCGGCGACCTTCGACTACTCCGACGCGCAGTTCATGGCGTCGGACGCCGGCCTTGCGTTGACCTACTTCAGCCTCGTCTTCGAGGATCTGGGGCTGCTCGTCAAGGAGCGCGTCATCGACATCGGCCTGGTCGAGCTTGCGGTGGGAGACGCGGTCACGCAGTTCTGGGCCAAGGTGCAGCCGCAAGCGACGGCGGCCAGGGAAAGGCTGCAGCGCCCCGACATCCTCGAGTGGACGCAATGGCTTGCCGAGAAGCTGAGCGAACGCCGTGCGGGCCAAGCGCGCACGCCGGCGTACGAGGCCTTCCGAGGGTGGCGCGAATGAGGGCGGGCCGGACGCGCAGACGAGGGCGAGGTTCGCGCGCGAGGGGTTAGCATGGCCGACCTCGACCTTGCGACGCTTGCAAACGTGGCCGAGATCCTCGGGCTTGCGACGATCGTGGGCGGCGTCCTGTTCGCCGGCATCCAGCTTCGCAACTTTCGCATGCAGCGCCGCGACGCCGTCGTGATCCCGCTTGTCCAATGCTTCCAGGAGCCGCACCTGGCCGCCTCCCTGCGCCGCGTGCTCTCGCTTCCGGACTCCGCCGACCCCGCGACGATCGAGGCCGACCCCGACCTCCTGCAGGCCGCCGAGGCGATCAACTACACGATGGAGTCCTGGGGCATCATCGTCTTCGAGCGCTCGACCGACCTTCACACGCTCGACCGCGCCTGCGGAGGCATCGTGCGAACCGCGTGGCGCAAGCTTGGGCCGTTTGTCGCGTCGCGCCGCCAGCGGTACGACAATCCCGCCTGGGGCGAGTGGTTCCAGTGGCTGGCCGAGCGTCTGAGCGAGCATCCCGCGCCGGGCAAGGACGTCGGCGCGCACGTGGCCTTCCGGGACTGGAGGCCGTAGCGTGCCCGCGCACTGGCTGTGCAAGACCGAGCCCCACGTCTACTCGATCGACGACCTCGCGCGCGACCGCAAGACGTGCTGGGACGGCGTTCGCAACTACGCCGCCCGCAACCATCTCCGCGCCATGCGCAAGGGCGACCTCGTCTTCGTGTACCATTCGAACGCGGATCCGTCGGCCGTCGTGGGCGTCGCCGCCGTCGCCCGCGAGGCCTACGCCGACCCGACGCAGTTTGCGAAGGACGACGACCCGATGCATTATGACCCTAAATCGGATCCCGCCGACCCGATCTGGAGCGCCGTCGACCTCGCTTTCCGCGAGAAGCTTGCAAATCCGGTCTCGCTCGAGCTCGTGAAACGCACGCCCGCGCTCGCGCGCATGGCGCTCGTCCGGCTCGCGCGCCTCTCCGTGCAGCCGGTCACGGCCGGGGAATGGGCGGCAGTGCTGCGGCTTGCGCGCCGCAAGAGCGGCTAGGAAAAGCGGCGGGCGGGCGGACCCGGCCCCTCCGGTCCTCGTCCCACCGAGCTTTTGGGCCTCCGCGGGAAGCTCGGAGCATGGCGCGGAAAACCCAGCGGCAGAAAGGTCGCGAGCTGGCGCGGCGGACGCGCGAATCGCCATGCCAAACGGCCGCGCGGGCCGCCGTCGCGCGCAGGAAGAAGGCGCGCGGCACGAGGCTCACGCGGAAGGAGGCGGGCCTGCTTGGCGCGCTCGCGAGCGTGGCGACGACCCGGCGGCGGCGCGAGCGGGCGCGGCGCGCGGGCCGCGAAGCCGCGTTCGAGCGGGAGCATCGCGTGAGGACGTGGACGACCGATCCCGGCAGGGCGCGGCGCCCGACCCTCACGCAAAGCCGCGCAAGGCGCGCGCAAACGGTTCGCGAGAAGAAGCGGCGCGGGGAGACGCTCACGCGAAGCGAGGCGGGCCTTTTGGGCGGCGTTTCGCGCGCCGCCGGCCGCGCCCGGGGACGGTGAGACCATGGCGGAGAAGGACAAGCAAGAGGGCGAGTACGGCGAGAAGGCGCGAGGGTTCCTCTCGGAGGAGATCCGGCACCACGTGAAGGAGAAGGGCATGCCGCAGGACCAGGCCGTGGCGGCGGCCATGAGCGAGGCCCGGCGCAAGGGCCTCAAGGTGCCAAAGCGGGAGGAGAAGGGCGAGCGCAAGGAGTAGGCGGGGGAACATGCCGCCCCGCCGCAATCGCAGCGTCGCGCGCAAGGCGCGAAAATCGCGGACGAGGACGTCGGTGAAGGGCGTCGGTCGGGAGCCTCCGGTCCACGCCTCGCGCCGGCACCGGAAGACCACGGAGGCTCCGCCGCCCAAGCGCGGAACGCGCATGCCCTCTGCGAACCGATTCTATCGCGCCAACCGGAAGCTCGGCGAGGGCGCAAACCGCGTGATCCCGCGGGGCAAGCGCCACCCTCGCCGTCGCCTCGGGTAGCCGGTCGCGATGCCGCCTCTGCCGCCCGCGCGGATCCCCGCCCCGCCGGCGGGGTGGAAGCGCTTGGCGTGGCTGGGCCCCGGATTCCTGTGGATGGTGTCGGCCGCAGGCTCAGGCGAGCTTCTGTTCACCCCGCGCGTGGGCGCGCTGTACGGATACGCGCTGCTGTGGGCCCTGCTTGCGGCCGTGGCGTTGAAGTGGGTGGTGAACCGCGAGATCGGGCGCTACGCGGTCTGCCGCGGCGTCGGCGTGCTGCAGGCGTTCCTTCCGGCGCCCGGCCGACGACCGTGGGTCTTTGCGCTCATCGTGCTGCCGCAGGTCGTCGTCGCCGTGGCCACGCTCGCCGGCCTGGCCGGAGGCGCGGCGACGGCCGTGGCGCTTGCCGCCGGCGGCGACGTTCGGCTCTGGGCCGCCGCCTCGCTCCTTTCTTCCACCGCGCTTGTCACGCTGGGCCGCTACAAGGGCGTCGAGAAGGTGGCGACCGGAATCGCCGTCGGGCTTGCCGCCGCGGCCGTGGCCGCGGCCGTCGCCGTCCGTCCGGACGCGGGCGCCCTGGCGGCAGGCGTCGTGCCAAGCGCGCCCCCGGACGTAGACCTCGCGGAGGTCCTGCCCTGGCTTGGCTTCATGCTGTCCGGAGCCGCCGGCCTCATGTGGTACTCCTACTGGGTCCGCGCGCGCGGCTACGGAGCGGCCGCCGACAAGCCCGAGCGGCCCGTCGATCCGCACGCGCTTGCGACCGAGGACCGTCGGCGCCTGTCGGGCTGGATCCGGCAGGTCACGCTCGACACGACGGTGGCCGTCGTGGGCACGCTTGTGATCACGCTCGCGTTCCTTGTCCTGGGCGCCGAGCTCCTTCGCCCCCGCGGCCTCGTTCCGGAGGAGGAGCGGATTGCGGAGGTCCTGGGACACCTCCTGGGCGACGTGTTTGGCCCGGTGGGATTCTGGTTCATGGTGCTTGGCGTGTTCGTGGGATTCTGGGACACGATCCTGTCGGACCAGGACGGGTTTGGCCGCTTCTTCGCGGACGCCGCCGCGCACACCTTGCGCGATCGCCCCCGTGGACGGGTCCTGGCGCTGGCGCGAGCCCCGCGCGCTTGGGTGCTCACGCTTCTCACCGCCGCGCCGCTTGCGCTCTACCTTGCGATCGGCGAGCCCGTCACGCTCCTCAAGATCGCCGGCACGATCGAGGCCGTGCAGATCCCGATCGTGGGCGCCTACGTGCTGCGCCGGAACCTGCGCTTGCCCGCCGATCTTGCCCCGCGGCGCCGCACGATCGCGGCGATGCTCGCAGCCGTGCTCTTCTTCGGCGGCTTTGCCCTCCTGTACCTCGCCCAGGAGGCCGGGATCGGCGCGTAGCGTCAGAACAGGCGGATCGCGCCCAAGGCGACAAGCGAGCGCACCACGCCGCCGACGAAGCACACGACGAGGAACGGCTTCAGGCGCATGCCAAGCAGGCTGAACAAGTACACGAGGAAGGTGTCCGGAAAAAAGGGGATCGAGAACAGGATGAGGAAAGCGGGGTACCCGGCCCGGCGCGCAAAACGCTCCGAATACTCCAGGAAACCGCGAACGATCCCGTGCTGCGTCCAGCGCTCCATCTCCTGGCGCAGGGCGCCTCCCAGGAAGTACACGAACGCGGCGCCAAGCGCGATGCCCGCCGCCGCGGCCGTGACGCCGACGGCCGCGCCAAGGACGCCCTCGCGCGCAAGCGGGATGAGGGTCGGCTCGTAGGGCGTCGGGAGCACGGTCGCGGTGAGAAGCGCGACGGCGAAGATGCCCCAGGCGACGTTCCAAGACCCGAGGAAGTCCGGGCGCATCGCGAGGAGAACCGCGGCGCCAAGGGCCCACGCGATGGCGGCGCCGGCGAGCGCAAAGAGCAGGAGCGCATGCACGTAGCGCGGGGGAACCGAAGGCTTGTCCCGGCGGGCCGCGCCTCGTACCTCCGCCCGCGCTGACGCGTCGGTCGCAAGCGCCCACGCGGCGGAAAAGGCCTCGCGGACGGCCCGGGCAAAGCGGCGGAGGGGTCCGTCGGGCACGGCTGCAAGGAAACGACCACAAGCCTTGAAACCTTGAGGCACGGTTGACGGTGGGACCGGCCGAGCCCTGCAAAGGACTTAAGGACGGAACGTCGGTCGGGGATCGCCGGAGGGAGACCATGTACAACGAGGAAAAGGGCGCCTGGGTGTCCGAGTACGAAATCCAAACGCAGCGGCTGCACCTTGCGCGCGCCGCGCTTTCGCGGCTGGTGGGCGGCTACGTGCTGCTCGTCGTCGCCTTCTTCGCCGCGCTTCTCCTGCTCGGCACGAACCTCTTTGCAAGCGTCTTCACGCTTGGCAACGTCTTTGGCACCGCGCCCGCCTCCTTTGCCCCCAACACGCTGGGCGACCTCACGATCAGCCGCATGGCCGGAGCGGCCGTGCTGTGGATGTTCGCGGCCGCCGGCCTGCTCGTCATCGGGACGGGCCTCGACCGCGATCGGCACGTGCACCGCCTCGAGCGCCAGGCCGACGCCCTTCGCCGACGCGTCGTGGCGGCAAACTCCGACCACGTGCCCTGGCTCAACGCCGGCCGCTGGACGGCGGGCGCGCACCCTTGGCTCTACGCCTCGGCCCTGCTCGTGGGCGTCCTGCTTGCGACCTCCGTGCTCCTCCTCCTCGACAAGCCCGTCTTCCGCGGGCTTGAGATCCGTGACGGCGGATACTTTGCCCTCGTGGTGAACGTGCTGCTGCTGGCCTCCGCCGCGGCCACCTGGTGGGTGCACACGAGGCTCGCCTCCGAGCGCACGCCGCCTGCCGTCACGGCGGTCCCCGCCGGCACGGTCTCCTCGGCCGCACCCGAGTGACGGACATCGTTGGCGAAGGCTACAGGACAGGCCGCCCCGCTTCCGTCCGCATGCCCCGCAAGAAGGGTTCCAAGGGCCGGAAGAAGAGCACCTCCCGCAGCTACAGCAGCCAAGCCCGAAGCCTCGTCTCGCGGCACGTGTCGCGCCACCGCCGCAAGGGCATGGGGCAGAAGCAGGCCGTCGCCGCCGCCTTGAGCGAAGCGCGGCGCAAGGGTCGCAAGGTGCCCGCGCGCCGGCGCGCGGGCACCTTGCGACCCTTGCGC
>DATLFM010000068.1 GCA_035541015.1 Candidatus Thermoplasmatota archaeon | reverse complement strand
CAGCGGGGGAAGCACGGGGCGGACCTCGATCGCGGAGAGCGCAGCAAGGTCGAGCACGAGCGGCCGCTTCGCTGCCGCTCGTGCTCGACCTTGCTGCGCTCTCCGCGATCGAGGTCCGCCCCGTGCTTCCCCCGCTGCCCGCGCCCGCCGGTCCCGAGCCTGCCGCATCGCCGGTGGCAAGCCCCGCCTTCGTGGCGGTGGGCGCGCTTGGAACCGCCGCGAGCCTGGCCGCCCTGCAGACGGCCGCAAGCGGCGCCCCCACGCGCCCCCTGCGCTGGCTGCTCCTTGCGCCGCTTTTCAGCCGCATCACGAAGGAGAAGGCGATCCACGGCAAGCGCCAGGATCTCTTCGACGCCGTACGAGCCGAGCCGGGCATCCATCTTTCCGACCTTGCCAAGCGCGTCGAGTGCGGGTGGGGAACCGTCCTCTACCACCTGGCCGTGCTCGAGCGCGCCGGCTACGTCACGGTCGTGAAGGAGGGCGGCTTCAAGCGCTTCTTCCCTCGCGGCGAGTACGACTTCTCGCAGCTTCGCACGCTCTACGTCCTCAAGAACGGCCCTGCGCGAAGCGTGTACGACGCCGTGCGCGAGAACCCCGGGATCAACGGCGTGGGCCTGGCCGAGAAGGTGGGCGTCCGCCCCGCGAGCCTGGCGCGCCCCGTGGCCCAGCTCGTGCAGCTTGGGGTGCTGCGGAAGGTCCGCGCGGGGCGCGAGGTGCGCTTCTACACGTCCGACGTTGCCCCGGAGCCGGGCTTTGCAGTGGCCGGGTCCCCCGTGGCCGCCGGCGCCTGAACCCGCGGCGCACGGTCAGCCAAAGAACGCGTCGAGGCTGCGCTGACGCATCTGCTCCTTGGCGACGCGGTACTTGGCGAAGGTGTTCTCCATGCGATCGAGGGAGAAGTCGTGCTCGTGCACGAGAAGCTCCGTGACGGCCGCCTCGCTCGCCGGCTTCCAGGCGAGGGCGTAGTCGCTCGTGACGGCAGGCGAAAGGAAAATGCGGCGGATCTCGTCGGCCTCCGGGATGGAAACGCCAAGCTTGGCGAGCGCGCCTTCGAGGTTCCCGTGCTCCTTCACGAGCTTCACGGCCTTCTTGGGCCCCACGCCGTGCACGCCCGGATGGAAGTCCGTCCCGACGAGCAGGCCCACGTCCACGAGCTGCTCGCGCGTGAGCCCGAGGGCGGAGAGCGAGGGGGCAAGCAAAATCTCCTCGGGCTCCACGTCCACGTACACCTGGCGGCCCGGCAGCTTGCGCCGGCCCGTGACGGCGAGGTTGCGCACGAGCCGGGGGGCGCCGAACAGGAGAGCGTCGTAATCCTGGCTCACGGCCGCGTGGACGTCGCTGCGCGCGGCCATGTGGGACGCCTGCGCCTCGCCGTCGCCTGGCGCCGAAAGGTGCGGGATCCCAAGCGCGTCGAGGAGCTTCTTTGCCTCGCCCAGCATCTCGCGGTCGAGGTGGCTTGTCTGCGTGGCCTTCGAGAAGGCCGTGCGCGTGTCGCCGGCGGCCAGCGCGGCCTGGCGGGCCGACTCCGCCTTCGCCTTCACCGCCGCGCGGCCGTCGATCGTCGCGCGCTTCAACGCGTGCGGCAGGCCGTCCCACACGTACACGGGCTTGATGCCTGCCTCGACGAGGTTCGCGGTGCGATAGAAGAGCCCCGAGAGGTGGGAGGTGATGCGGCCCCGCCGGTCGCGAAGCGGCGTTCCGTCGGGCTGACGGATGATGGAGAGGAACTGGTAGAGCGCGTTGTGTCCGTCGATGGCGACGACTTTGCCGGCAAGGTCGCGAAGGCCAATCGGCGTGCGCGGGACGAGATCGCCAAGGTCCACGCCCATGTCCGACCCCACGGCAAGGCAGCGGATGAGGGTTGCGGACGAGCGCACGGCGCGCGCTCCGGCCCGATTCGGAAAAACTCCGGAGGCGGGCCGCCTCGCGCAATGCCCGTTTCCGTGCGGAACGTTCGTCGGGGCAAAAAGTGTCCACCCGACATGTCTGGGACGCGACGCGCGCGCGAGTCACCGATCGAAACCGCTAAATAATATCCGACGTCCAAGTCTATGTGTCGACCCGCGTCAGCGGACGTTGGCGACTCGGTGGATCGGATGGTGGGCGAAAAGCGCCGCGACGACAAGAAGGCCGTGGGCCGCATCGCCGAGGTTCTGGGCAAGAGCCTCGGGGACTCCAAGATGACCTCCGTCGAGGACGAGGACGCGCTGGCCGAGCGCGTGGAGGCGGCCCTCTCGGAGCGGGAGGAGCGGACCCGCAAGCTGGAGCGTCAGCTTTCGACGCTGCACGAGGAGGTCGGCGAGCTCCAGGCGATCGTGAAAGCGTACGAGGAGAAGTTCAACCAGATCAAGGAGCCGCCGCTTCTGCACGGCTACATCCTGCGCGTGACGGGCCTGGACCTTGGCCCCCGCGAGGTCTCCGTCGCAAACGGCAACCAGATCCTCAAGGTCAACACCGGCAACAAGGAGAAGCCGGAGCTCAAGCAGGGCCAGTACGTCTGGCTGCACCCCAAGACCTTCGCCATCATCGAAGCCTCCAAGCAGTTCGAGCAGGGCGTCGTCGCCAAGGTCGTCGACGTCATGAACGGCAAGCTCGTCGTGACGCTTGGCGACGGCTTCGAGAAGAAGGTCGTCGAGATGAACCCCGAGTTCCTCGACGAGGTCAAGATCGGCTACGAGGTCTCGCTCCTGCCCCCCACGATGGAGATCCTGGAGGTGCGGCCGAGCAACGAGATCCGCGACCTCTTCCTCGGCGAGAAGCCCAACCTGCGCTACCACCAGATCGGCGGCCTCGAGGAGGTCATCGAGCGCATCCGCGACGTGGTCGAGCTTCCCTACAAGGAGCCGGAGCTCTTCGCGAAGATCCACCTGAAGCCGCCCAAGGGCGTGCTCCTCTACGGCCCGCCCGGCTGCGGCAAGACGCTCATCGGAAAGGCCGTCGCCACGGAGAACAATTTCACGTTCTTCAACATCAAGGTCGCCGACATCCTCTCGAAGTGGGTCGGCGAGTCCGAGAACATGATCAAGGCAATCTTCCGCAAGGCGCGGGAGAACGCGCCCTCGATCATCTTCTTCGACGAGTTCGACGCGCTCGGCACGACTCGCGGACAGCAGGACTCGGCGGGCGTGCAGAAGAACATCATCGCCCAGATCCTCTCCGAGATGGACGGCATCGAGACGCTGAAGGACGTGTACATCCTCGGCGCCACGAACCGCCCGGACATGATCGACCCCGCGCTCCTGCGCCCCGGGCGCTTCGACGAGGTCATCGAGATCCCGCGGCCCAACCGCGAGGCGGCCAAGAAGATCCTCGACATCTACCTCACCGACGACCTGCCGCTGCAGAAGGAGTACGTGGACCAGCACGGCGGCGACAAGAAGGCGGCGCTCCAGGCGCTCAAGGAACGTCTCCTGTCCGAGCTCTTCGACGACAACAAGTGGGTCGAGTTCAAGCTCGACGCCGAGGCCAAGGAAGCGGTGAAGACGATCAAGCGCAAGGACATCGTCTCCGGCGCGCTTCTCGAATCCATCGTCACGACGGGCAAGAAGAACTACGTGAAGCGCTGCCTCGCCTTCCCGCAGAAGGACCCCCGCCGCGAGCCGCTCGGGCTGCTGCCCGAGGACCTGGTGAAAGCGGTCGAGGAAGAGAGCAAGGAGCACGCGCTCGTCGAATCGAGCGTCTACGCGAAGCGGCAACGCGAACGGGCGCAGTTCCGGCCCGAAGGCGTAGAAGTGATGTGATCCTCACTTCCACTGTTCGTCGCGCGCCTTCGGCTGCGCTCAGAAAGCGCCGAGGTCGTGTGAGCACGACGTCCACGTGCCCTCGCGGCGGCCTTCGGCCAAACGTCAGCGCTCGTAGATCCTCGCAGCATCCGTGAAGCCGTCGACCTCGGCGGCGGTCTTGCCCGGAAACACCTCGAGCTTGAGCAGCCGCGGCGCAAGGAGCTCCATGAGCGCGACGCCCTGCACACTTTCCAAGTTGCGCGCGCGCGGCACGTCGCCGGGCCGCAATCGGACCTCGCCCATGCGCGACGGGTCGTTCGCGGCGTAGTGCTGGAACTGGACGAGTTCGATCGCCAGCCGCCCGGTCGCGTCGGACACGTCGCCCCAATCGGGCGCGTTGCCGCGCACGCCAAACTGGCCCTCGCGGCCCGGCGTCCAGTTGCCGATCGAGAAGCGCAGCTGCGTGGGATCGAGGTGGTCGTACACCAAGGACAGGTGACCGTCCCAGTAGCGCCGCTGCTCCAAGCCTGCATAGCCGTTCGTTCCGCTGAGAAACCAGTTGCCCGAGAGGCGGCCATCCACGTCGTAGTCGATCTTGCCGGCGCGCGGCGGCGCCACGCGGAGGTTCTTGCCCTCGAGCATGGACCGCACGGGCTCGTCGAAATGCGGGAACGGATCGACCGTGTGCACCTTCCAAGGCTCGTACCCGGCGTACGCGCTCACGTTCACGAATCCAGGCAGGGTCACGTTGTAGTCGTACACGCCAAAGTCGAGCGTCTGCCCGCCGATGCGGCCCACGACCTGCCCCGCGCGCACCGGGATGCCGTCCCACGGCCCGGCGCGCCCCCCAAAGGTCCGGTTGTACTCGCTCTCGATCGCGGGGTCAAGCGACGTCAGCAGATCGAAGTAGCTCGTGAACGTGCAGGTGTGCGCGATGTCCATGCGCCATTCCCGCTGCCTTGCCGCCCCGGTGTCGACGTTCACGTCGCGGGGCTGGACGCTGTAGATGACGCCGTCGGCAATCACCCGCACCTCGTACACGTCGCGCTCGCCGCCGTACCCATTGGCGGGCGAGAAGTACATGTGGTCGATCGGCGTCACGTGCGCGCCGACGACAAGCCCGTACGGAATGATGCTCGGAAAATCCTCCTCGCGCATCGGAGAGACCGTGAATCGCACGGGGCCCGCGCCGTAGCAGCCGGCAAACCGCGGCCTCTGTCCCGGGGGAGGCACGCTGCCGTTTCCACTCGCACCGTTGCCGTTCCCGCCGTGGCCGTCGCCACCACCGCCTGTCGGGCCGGGACGGTCCCCGGGCGACCCGGAATCGTCTCCGGACGAGCCGGGCGGCGGGGCCCCGGACGGCGCAGAGCATCCGGCAAGCGCGATCGCAACGAGCACGGACATGGCGACGAAGGCGCGCAAGCGGCCCATGCAGGCGCAGCCGCCTTCTGCGCTATAGCCTTGTACGGACCGCCACGCGGTGCGGCTTCAACCGGGACCACGCTTCAACGTGGCCACACCGAGGCGCGCTGGGCGCAAGCGCGGGCCGTCGCGAAGGCGCGGGGCCTCGTCCGAAGCTGCCGCAACCAATGCTCGCTTGTGCGCAGCCACCTTGCGTGGGGGATTTGCTGGAAATGGTTCTTGAACTGGCGCGAGCAGACGGGACCGCATGCGGTGGAGCACCATCGTGGGACTGGGCTTGTTGGCGATCACCTCGTCGTTTGCGGCCGACCCTGCGCGGGCCGACGCCGAACCGTGCGGCCCTCCGTATCCGGCGTGCCCGCCGCCCCCCGAGCCGCCTCGCTGCGAGACGTTCATCGGCGTCGCGGGGCACTACCCCGCCTGTTGCCCCCGCCCGCCGCTGCTTGCGCTGACGTCGCCGGACCCGCAGGTCGTCGGCGATTGGCTGCAACGCTGCCACTTGGTGTAGCGACGCCCGACGGCGTCGGATCTTCGGAGGAAACGATTCAAGTGGGCCCACATGGACTTGTCCGCGATGCGGGCATTGGACAAGGACCGGCCTAGAACCGGCTTAAACCCCGGACGCCCGAGGGTATCACCGATGGGGACCTTCCGCAGCGTCGCCGCCGTCGCCGCGCTGCTTGCGCTTGCCGCGCCCGCGGCCGCAGCGCTCGAGGGCTCCGACTGGACCTTCGAGTCGGCAAGCCCCACGGGATCGGCCCACTCCGCCTCCACGCGCGACCACGCGCCCTCCGAGGTCGACGTCTCCTCGGAGGAGCTGCCGGGATGGGAGATTGTCTCCTCCGAGCGCGAAGTCGAACTGCACGATCTCCGCCTCGAACCCGCGCGGCCCCACGCGTCGTCCGCCGGAGCGGCCGTCGACGGCACGCCGATGTCCGCCCGCGGATCGGCCCTCCCCGGCGAAGGCGCGATCCCGTCGAGGCTCGACGCGCGGCCGTCCATCCACACGCTCGCCCGCGCGTGGGCCGGCGCCCTTGCGCACTGGGACGACGCGGCCGACGCGGCGCAAGGCGCATCGCACGACCCGACCGACGGCGCAAACCCGTTCGACCAAGGTCGGCGCTGCGGGAGCTTGGTCTACGTTTCGGGCCCCCCGAACAAGCAGGACGCGCCCGAGGCAGGCTTGTGCGCCGTTTCGATCCCCGCAGGCGGGCTCCTGCGCCAAGGCGCCGAATCGTTCGTCCGCGTCGCCCGCTCGGCAATCGGCGCAGCCGACGCGGCTGCCCGAGCGGCCTTCGAGGCGGCCTCCGCCACGTGGGACGTGCCGTCTGCGGCAGCGCACCTCTCGTTCGACGAAGCCACCGGCGGAGGCGTTCGCTTCGAGGCGCCCGCGGCGCGCGCCGGAGTCCAGGCGCCGACGATCGCAGCGCGGCTGGTCGCCGGCTCCGTCACGGTTGCCTTGCGTTCCGCCGGATCGGCGGCGCAAGCGGCCCCGTCGGCCTCGCTTGGCGTGGAGGCAGCCTCCGACGGGCTCGCCGCGCCGGCGGGGATTCCCGGCGTGGGCCGCGCGGCCTCGGCCGCGCTGGATCGGCCGCACGCGGACCGCGCCATCGCTCGCGATCCACCGAGCGCAAGCCCCCTCAAGTCCTCGGCGGGATCCCTCGCAGAGTCGGCCGCCGAGCGCGCGCCCGTCCTTCCCCTCGTGGCCGCCGCCCTTGCCGTGCTTGCGCTTCTGTACCACCGCCTGCGCGGCGGGGAGCTTCCGGCGCAAGCCACGCGGCGCGCCATCCTCGCCGAAGTCGCTTCGAGGCAAGGTCTCACCGAGCGCGGGCTTGCGCGCGCGGTGGGCGTCCATCCGACGACGGCCCGCTACCACCTGCGCAGGCTCGTGGCGGACCGGCTGCTCGTGGCCCGCAAGGCGTCGAAGACCATCCACTTCTTCCTGCCCGGCCACGCAACGGAAGGCGCGGCGACCCGCGAGGCGGCGCTTGCCTCGCCCGCGGCGCGGGCCATCGTGGAGGCGGCGCGGGCGCAACCGGGCCTTGGCGTGCGCGACGTCGTCCTTGCCGTTGCCCTGGACCGCACGACGGTCCACCACCACGTTGCGCGCCTGGCGGCCGCAGGCGTTCTTCGGATCGAGCGCGGCGGCCGCGCGCTGCGGCTCCACGCCGCTTGAGCGTCGGAAGGTTGCTGGAAGGTTCTTATCGCCCGGCGCCACGACCCTCACCCTGCATGTGCGGTTCCCGCTCGCACGCCGAGCACCACCGTGCCCTGGACGAGCTGCTTGCCCAAAGCCGGGCCGTGGCGCGCGCGCTTGCCCGCGCGGTGGACGCGCGCGAGCGGGAGCGCCTGCTCCGGCTCGACGCGCAGATCGAGGCGCGGATCGACGAGCTTGCGTGGGAGCGAGCGGGGGCGCGCCCGGCAGCAGCCGGCGCTCTGCACGTCGAGCGCGACGGGCGCGGCCAGCCGTTCCGCGCCGACGACCGGCCGTGGGACCTTCGAAGGACGAACCTTACGACGGCCGCGGAGGTGCGCCATGCATGCGACGACGTGCCGCCCTGACCGGACTTGCAACCGCTCTTGCCCTTGCCCTGACCCCGCCGACGGCCGCCCTGCTGGAACCCGGGGGGGAGGAATTCATCGCGCAGGCGCAAGGCACCGTGCACTTCACGCGGACCTTGCACAACGGGAACGTGCTCTGCAACGACCCGGCGATCTTCGTCACGGTCACGGTGCAGACGATTACGGACCCTCCGCCGGGGTACTTCACCGTCCTCAACCAGTTGGAATCCCCGACCACGGTGCATCGCATCACGGTCACGGCGTTCGACGCGGACGGCGCCGGGGACATCCTGGCGGACTGGCGGCACCACGTGCCCTTCTGCACGCTGCAGGAGACCATGTACACGTGCGGCTCCGAGCGGGTCGGATCGCGATCCGACGCGTTGCGGGTCGACTGCGAGCTGCCAAATGGTCGCCGAAGCAGCCTCTTTTTGGGACCGCCGGGCCTGGAAACAGAGTTCCGCTGGGTCTATGACTCGCCCGGCTGCGGCTGCAATCCGGAACCGTACACGATGGTTCTCGAAGGGCTTGTGAGGCGCCTCTGAGGGGATCGTGAGCCGTTTACTGCGCATATGCGCAGTAACGGGGCCGGATGTGCGCCGACAGCCGCGCGACATTTCCACCCCGGCCGTGCCGCCGCCGAGCGTCGCGCCGAAAGCCTTTTGCCAGAGCAGCATCCAAGATTGACACGGCTGTCAAACATGTTTACATCGCTCTTCGGGGACGGCCCGGACGTGAAGCTCCTCGACTTCCTGGCCGAGCACCCCGAGTTCGACTACAACGTGATGGAGCTCTCGCGCCACGCCGCAGTCGCGCGGCCCACCGTGTACAAGGTGCTTGCCCGACTCACCAAGCAGGGCATCGTCGAGGAGACGCGGCGCATCGGCAACAGCACGTTCTTCCGGCTCAACCTCGCGCACCCCTCCGTCGCACGCATGCTTGCCATGCGCGAGGAGATGGGCGCGCCGGCGCCCGGACGGCCGCGACGCGCCAAGCCGGCGACGCGCGGCCGCGCGCAGGGGAGGACGTAGCGCCATGGAGCCGATGGTCCAGGGGACGGAGCACGAGTACACGCTCTTTAGCCACCGCATGAACCCCCTGGGCATCGACCCGCATCGCCTTGCGCTCGAGTACATCCGAAGCTCGGATCTCTCGGCCGGCGGCGAATTCCTGAAGAACGGAAGCCGCGCGTACTTCGACGTGGGGCACCTGGAGATCAGCACGTGCGAGACGACAAACGCCCGCGACTGCCTCCTGTGGGAGAAGGCGGGCGAGAGGATCGTCGATCTCGCACGTCTCAAGCTCGAGAACGACCACAACGTGAAGATCAGCGCCTACAAGAACAACACCGACCCGGACGGCGTCTCGTACGGCAGCCACGAGAACTACTGCATCTCGCGCGAGCTTGCCTTCCCGGACGCTTTCGTGAAGAAGCTCGTGCCCTTCCTCGTCTCGCGCATCATCTACACGGGCGCAGGAGACGTGATTGAGGGCCGCTACGTGCTCTCGCCGTGCGCCTACCTCACAAGCCAGGTCGTCTCCGGCGGGAACCTGTACAACACGGGGATCCTGCACACGCGCGACGAGCCGCACGGCGACCCCTCGCGGTTCCGTCGGCTGCACGTGATCATCGGCGACGCGCTCATGGGCGAGGTTCCCATCTGGGTTCGCCACACGGCGACGGCGCTCGTGCTGCGCGCGATGGAGCAGGACCGCATCCGGAACCCGCCCGAGCTCAAGAACCCGCTCGAGGACATGTGGCGCATGGTGGAGATGGTCGATCCGCTCAAGTGGAAGCTCGAGCCCAAGGAGGGCAAGAAGACCACACCCATGGAGATCCAGCGGTACTACCTCTCCGAGGTGGAGGACCTCGTCACGACGAAGGACGAGAAGGAGGCCTTCGCGACGTGGGAGTGGATCCTCACGAAGATGGAGAAGGGCGACGTCAAGGCGCTCTCGCGCAAGATCGAGTGGATGAGCCGCCTCATGGAGGTCGAGCGAATGATCGATCTCAAGGGCCGCGCGGAGAACGTCGAGCTTGCCGCCGTCAAGCAGTACAGCGAGGTCTCCGAGCACCGCTCGTTGTACGGGCGCCTCCTGCAGGAGGGCCGGATCGACCGCGTGCTCACCGACCAGGAGATCAAGCGCGCCATCCGCGAACCGCCGTCCGACACGCGGGCGCTCGCCCGGGTGAAGATCCTCGAGGACTACGAGATCGCAAGCGCCGACTGGGCCGAGATCCGCGTGCTCACGGAAGAGGGCGGCGCCGAGACGATCGAGCTTCCCGATCCCTATTCGACGAAGGTGCCGATCTGAAGGTGAGGACCGTGCCAGGAGCCAAGCTGAAGAAGAAGACGAAGCAGGCGAAGAAGACCGAGGTGAAGTTCGAGGTGGGCGAGGAGTTCGAGGCCGCCTCGGCCAAGGACAAGGACTTCGACCTCGACCTCGACGCCGCGCGCTTCCAGGGCAAGAAGGGCCAGGCGGGAACGCGGACGAAGGCGACAAGCTAGCGGGTCTTTTCCCCGCGGCGGCCTCCAAGCTTTCCACGACGTCACGGCAAGGTTTATGATGGGGTAGGAGAGCGGCATTCCGGGGAAGAGTTTGGCCCAAAAGGCCGGCGTGAAAGAGCTGAAGGTCCAGTTGCCCGTCGCCCTGCACATCAGGCTGCACGCGGTGAAGGCGCTGCAAGGCCAGCCCATCTGCGTGTCGGTGGAGAAGGCGCTTGCGCTGTACTTCGCGCAGCACCCGCTGCCGGACGACGCCCTCGTGGACCTGTCTTCGCTCAAAGAGCCCGAACCGGGCACCGCGGCGCCGTAGGCGCGCGCGGCGGTCGAACCGTCAACTAGATACCGCCCAGCCCACGTCGCGGACCGGATGCCCTCTTCCGTCGAACCGCACGCCCCGCAGGGCGCGGCGACGCGCGCGCCCGTCGAACGTGCGGACCTCGTGCCGGCGTTCTTCATGGGCCTGCTGCTTCTGGGAAGCATCCTGCTTGCCATGGCGAGCGCGCGCATCTACCAGGCCGAGGTGGGCCCCATCTTCGAGCGGCCCGACGACCCGGTCAACGCCGTCTTCTACCTCGGGCTCGTGATCGTCTTCACCTTCGTCATCCTGCTCGTGGCCAGGTACGGCTTCGCGCGCCTCATCCGATACATCTTCCTCTCCTTCGTCCTCCTCACGCTCGTCTACGTGAGCCAGCCCCTGGCCGCCATCGGCCTGCGCGCGATCGTCGGCGCCGACCCCTCGCTGTTCTCCTCGGCCGCGACGGGGATCGTCACGGGCTCGAACGTGGCCGCGCTCGTCGTCGCGTTCCTCGTGACCTCGCTCTTGTACGTCCACCCGGAATGGTGGGTCATCGACGTCGCCGGCGTCGCGGTGGCCGCGGGCGCGGCGGCCATCTTTGGCATCAGCTTCGGGCTTCTGCCCGCGCTCCTGCTGCTTGTGGCCTTCGCCCTCTACGACGCGATCGCCGTGTACCGGACGAAGCACATGATCGACCTTGCCGACACCGTCCTTGACATGCGCCTGCCCATCATCCTCGTCGTCCCCCGCAAGCGCGGCTACAGTTTCCTCGCGGAGACGAAGCGGCTCAAGGAAAGCGTCGAGAAGGAGGAGCCGCGCGACGCCATGTTCATGGGGCTAGGGGACATCGTGATCCCCGCGGTCCTCGTCGTCTCGAGCCTCGCGTTCCTGCCCGCCGATCCCGCGCTCCTGGGCCTTCCGGGCAACTGGGTCGTGGCGCTCGCGGCCCTTGCGGGCACGATGGCCGGCTATGCGGTTCTCATGTGGTTTGTCCTCTCGGGTCGACCGCAGGCGGGCCTTCCAAGCTTGAACGGCGGCACGATCCTCGGCTTCTTTGCCGCGCTCCTTCCCCTCTACGGCGTCGCCCCGCTCCTGCCGATCTGACGACCAAGAGCGCAAACCTTTCCTACCGGCGCCCGGATGCCACCGCCATGTGCCGCATCCTCGCCGCCAACTCCGCGCAACCCATCGCCGCGGAGCGCTTCACCGACTTCCCCTCGCTGTGCACGAAAAGCTCGTGCGGGCCGCACCGCGACGGCTGGGGCGTCGTCGCCGCGACGGCCGAGGGCCCGCGGCACCTCGGCCGCGAGGCGAAGCCCGCCGACGCGCCCGATTCGAGTTGGGCGGCAGCGATGGCTCGCCTGGCCGAGGGACGCCCCGCCGGAACCGTCCTGGCGCACCTTCGCGCCGCAAGCGCGGGCCTGTCCGTACGCCTGGAGAACACGCACCCGTTCCTGCACGGACGGTGGGCGTTTGCCCACAACGGGACGCTCCACGATTACCGTCCGGAGCTTTCGGTCCCAGCCGAGGGCGATACGGACAGCGAGCGCCTGTTCAAGTTCCTCCTGCCGCGCCTGGAGAATCCCGGTCCCACGGTGCCGACGATGGTCGAAGCGCTGCGCCGCGTCCGATCGCAGTGCGCCTCCTACACCGCGCTCACGTGCGTCTTCACGGACGGCCCCCGCCTGTTTGCCATCCACGACTCGACGAAGGGCCACGAGGACCACGGTCTCGTCTTCGCCTCCGATCAGGGCGTCCTGTGGGTGGCCCAGGAGCCCCATTTCCCCGCGCACTGGCGCCCCGTCGAGAACCAGCACATGCTCGTCGCGGAGAACGGCCGGCTCAAGGGCGTGGTGCCGCTGTTCCGCGTCTAGCGCCTGCCCGGGCTCTTCTGCGCGGGGCGGAAGCGAAAGGGCCATCCGTACGCCCCGCCGTCTCGCCGTCGTGCGCACGGAGGACGGCGTCAGCGCCGTGGTCGGCGGCATCCTCATCATGACGATCGTGCTCATCAGCATCACGATCATCCTCCTCTCGGGCGGCCCGCTCGTGGAGGAGACAAACGCGCGCGCGAATTTCGTGCAGGCCGCGCAGTCGTTCGGTCAGCTCAAGGCGACGGCGTCGCAGCTTGCCACGAATCCCCAAAGCGCGGCGGCGACGTGGCGGATGCCGGCCATTCCCGGCTCTCTCAACCTCGAATCGCGTGGCGATCGCGTCCTCGTCGTCGCCTCGAACTCGACCACGGTCCGCCTTTCGATCCTCGCGTGGGAGAACAGCGACGACTGGGTCGTCGTGCACGTCGACTCCCTGCTTCCACCGACGCAGTTCTCGGTGCGCGCCTGGTCGCTTTCCGGCGGCGTGACGGAG
>DATLFM010000067.1 GCA_035541015.1 Candidatus Thermoplasmatota archaeon | reverse complement strand
ACGCGATGCGGGGGGCCCTACGCCTCGACGAGGCCGTGGCTTCCCTTGCGCCCCATCATGGGCGCAGAGCAGCCGCACGCGTCGCATGCGGGCTGGTCGTTTTGCATACGGGCGCCGCAGGCGTCGCAGGTCCAGGCCATGGGAATCCATTCTGGTTGGGACGCGCAGGAGCATAAGCCTGCGACGTAGGGACGAAGCCCGGCGCGGCCAAAGGGGAGAAGGTCCCCGCGGCTCGGACGGCTGGGCGAAGGCTTTAGCCGGGCGCGGCGGTCTTGCTCGCGGCATGGAAGTCCGACCGCTTGCCGTGTTTGCGCTGCTGCTTGCCGGCTGCCTTTCCGGTCCGCCCCCGCCGGCGGGGCCCGGGGACGACGACTCTGCGCCGCGGTGGGCGCTCTCCTGCCCTCCGCCGTGCGTTCGCGCGGTCGACGACAGCGCGCAGCGGGGCGCGTGGGAGCCCCACGTGGCCGTGAACCCGCTCGATCCCTTGCACATCGTGGCCGGCAACACGGTGGGTGCGCTTGGCGCGGAGCGGTTCTGGTTGTGGGCGCACGTCTCCCGCGACGGCGGCCGGACGTGGGCGGCCACGCGGCTTCCCGGCGGGCCCGGCGCGGATCCCTCCCATCCGCTGGCCGCGCACAACGCGTTTGCCGATCCCGTCGTCGCGTTCCTGCCCGACGGCACGCTTCTGTTCGTGGGCATCGCCGCGCGGCAGGCCTTCTCGCCCGTTGGCGGCGCGACGTCGGCCTTCGACGTCGTCGTGCTTCGCTCGCCAGACGGAGGCGGCTCGTTCCCCGAGGCAATCGTCGTGGCGCGCGGCGAGGGCGCCGTGGCCTTCGCGGGCGTTCCGGGCGGGCCCGCCGTCGCGCCGCTTGCGCTCAAGAACCAGGACAAGCCCTGGATCGCCGTCGGAGACGGCGGCGTCGCGCTGTTGGCCTGGACCCAGGTGCGGGGCCAGGCCGGCGATTCCCAAAGCTTCGGGTGCGATCTGCGGTTTGCCGCCTCGAACGACGCGGGCCGCACATGGTCGGCGCCCGCGCTCGTCGCGGACGAGGGCTGCCTTCTGGGCGCCGCGCCTGTCGTGGCGCCCGACGGAACCTGGCATCTCGCGTACGCGGCGTACCCGCAAGGGGAGGCGGCCGTGGCCAGCTCGCGCGATCGCGGCGAGCGCTGGGAGTTCTCCGTCGCAAGCCCGACGGCCGGGTTGCCCGCGCTTGCGCTTGCGCCGCGCGACGGTGGCTACCGTCTGTACGTGGCGGCCGCGCCGGCGGTGGAAGGCGTGCTTGCGCCCACGCTTGCGTGGTCCGACGACGGGGGCCGCAGCTGGAGCGAGCCCGTGCGGCTGGACGCGCCGGGTGAGGAAGGGCGGATCCTTCCGGCGGTGGTGGCCGACGCGCACGGCGGCGCGGTCGCAACCTTCTTGCGCCAAGAGGGCGGCGCGACGCAGCTGCGGGCCGTGCGCGTGGGCTCGGACGGCAGCGTCGGGCCCGTCGTCGTGGTGGATTCCGACGTCGGCGGGCCCGGCGAGCGCGTGGGCGACTACATGGGCCTTGCGCCGACGCCGTTGGGAGCCTTTGCCGTGTGGGTCGGGTTTTCGCCAGGCGCGGACCTGCGTGGCGCCGCGCTCGCGTTAGCGCCCGAGCCAAGCTCCGGCCGTTAGGACGCCTACCGGTTGCGCGTGCGGGCGCTCGTGGCACGGTTGCGCATGGTCTGGCGCCCCGCCGTCGTTTGCCGGCCGCGGACGGTCGCGCGCCGCGTGCTCGTGCTTCGCGTGGTGGTTCCGCCGCGCGTCGTCCGCGTGCTGCGCTTGGATCGGGCTTTCTCGAGGTTGCGTCGGGCGGCCTGGCGTTGACGTTGCGTCGTCATGCGGCACTTGGTTCCTGCCGGCCTCGTGATGAAGATTGGCGGACGAACGGCGGCAGCGCCTGCCGCTTGGAGAGCACGGGCGCAAAGAGGTCGCCGTGTTCGCGGCAGCGGGAGAGCGCGTCGTCGGAGAGGAAGACCAACCGGTCGGCGCGTTCCGCGCGGACGGCGTCCTCCACCTCGTCCCAGAAGAGCGGCGTGGAGACGGTGGGCCGCTCGCGGGCGCGCAGCGAGTACACGCAGACGGTCGTCTTGTGGTCGTCGTTCTGGCTCCAGTCGACGAGCACCTTGCCCTTGCGCAGGTCCTTTCGCATGTTCGAGACGATCTCGCGCGGGCGCTCCTTGGCGAGGATCTCCGCGACTGCGCGTGCAAACGGCTTCGCGTGCTCGTACGTGACGTCGGGCGCGTTCAAGGGAACGTACACCTGCATGCCCTTGCCGCCGGAAGTCTTCGGGTACGCTTCGAGGTTGAGGTGGGCCAGGAGCGCGCGCAACGCAAGCGCGACGCGCGCGGCGTCGAGGACGTTTGCCGGCGGTCCGGGGTCGAGGTCGAAGGCGAGGAAGTGGGGACGCTCGTCGTCTTCCATCGAGTGGAGGTACGTGTGGAGCTCGAGGTCGGCGAGGTTGGCCGCCCACACGAGCGTGGGAAGGTCGTCGAAGACGCAGAAGGGGATGTCCTCGCCGCGTCCCTCGCTCCAGATGGGCGCGATCCTCACCCATTCGGGCCGGTGCGGCGGGCAGGTCTTCTCGTAGAAGAACTCGCCCTCCACGCCGTCGGGGTACCGCTTGAGCGTGACGGGGCGCGCGGCAAGGTGGGGGAGGAGCCAGGGCGAGATCGCGCGGTAGTACGCGATGACGTCGCCCTTCGTGAACCCCGTCCGCGGGTACATCACCTTGTCCAGGTTCGAGAGCACAAGCTCCCGTCCCTCGACGACCACGCGCGTCTCCGTCCGCCCCATCGCCTACGCCTCGGCCTTCTTCGCCGCCGCGATGGAGGCCTCGAGCGCCGCCATGAGGTTCTTGGGCGCCGCGGCCGCCTCGGGCGCGGGGGCGACGACGATCTCCTCGCCCGCGGCTTTCTTCTCGACGAGGTCGAGCACGCGCGCGCGGTAGTCGTCCACGAGCTTCGAGGGGTCGAAGGGCTCGGAGAGGGCTTCGACGAGCTGGCGCGCAAGCGCGATCTCGCGCTCGCTTACGTCCTTTGTCACGGCCGGCAGTCCCTCGATCTCCGGAGCCGGCGTGATCTCGTCGGGGTAGGCCATCGTGAACATGGCCATCGCGCCGTCCTTGGCGCGCAGCGCGACGAGGTACTTCTTGGTCCGCATGACCACGCGCGCAAGGCCCACGCGTCCGGCCTCCTCGAGCGCGCGGACGAGAAGCGCGTAGGGCTTGGCCGCGCCCTTGTCGGGGGCAAGCCAGTACGCGTTCTCGAAGTGCATGGGGTCGATCTCGGAGAGCTCGACGAACGATTCGATGTCGATCGTCTTTGTCGCCTCGGGATCGAGCGCGTCGAGCTCCTCGCGCGTGACCGTCACGTACCGGTCGGGTGAGATCTCGTAGCCTTTCACGATCTCCTCGTAGGGGACCTCGCGGTCCTCGGCGCTGCACCAGCGCTTCTGCTGGATGCGGGCGCCGTCGGGGCCGTGCAGCTGGTGGAAACGGACGTCCTTGGGCGAGGCGGCGCTGTAGGCCTTGACGGGCACGTTCACGAGGCCAAAGCTCACGGCGCCCGACCAGATGGAGCGGGGCACGCCTTGCCCCTCCGTCACCGCGTCCGCCGCGTCGCGCGCCGCCGGCCGGTGGCGCCCCGTCGCCCGCCGGTCGCGCCGCCGCGGCGCGTGGTCTTCGACCGTCCGCGCGTGGTCGAGCCCGCGCGCCGCCGCCGCGTGCGGGGCGGCTTGCGCGATCGCGTGGCCTGCGTGCCACGGCCGCCGCGCTTCGTGCGCGTGCGCGAGACGCGCGGTCGGGTGCCCGTGCGGGCGGTACCGGCGCGCGAGGTGGCGCGCGTGGCGCGGCCGCCGGGCGATCCGGCCGTGCGGCGGCGCGCGCGGCTTGCGCGGCTCGTGGGCGCCATGCGGCGCGAGGTGATTCCTTCGGTCATGGGTCGTGTCGGGGCGCCGGTGCCGCGGGCGCGAAGCTCGCCGAGCGTCTCTCCGCGCGAGGGCTCCTGCTCCTGCGCGGAGGTCGTGCTGCCTCGCGCGGAGAGACCGATGCGCTCGAGGAGGTTTGGCTCCTCGCGTTTGCCCCGGCGGCCCTTCTCCATGCGAGAGCGTCGTCGCAGCGCGCCCTTGGCGCCGCCGCCCAGCGAGGGCGACCCCGCCTCCGGCGGCGCCTTGACCCGGCGGGGCGCGGCGTCGGCCTGTCCTCGCACCTCCTCGCGCACCTCCTGGTCGGGCCGGTCGCCCGTCACGCGGCCGCCGGGTCCTCGCGCGGTCTTCGTCACGTGCTCGCGGTCGGAGCGGAATTCGTAGGCCATGGACATCCCCACTGGCTCGTCCGTGCGCGCAAGAATAGGCGTTCAGGGACAAGCGCCTTATAAGCGGAACCGCGCGTGAGGCCCCGCGGCAGGCGCCTCCACCGCAACGCCTTTGTGACCGGACGGGCTACGCGCGGCCCATGTCGGCAACGGCTCCGGCAACGCCCACGGCCCACGCGAGCCTCTCGAGCTTCACCCGCCAGTTCTGGGTCATCAACGGCGTGGAGCTGCTGGAACGGGCGGCGTGGTACGGCGCGCTTGCGGTCTTTGCGATCCACCTGAACCAGCTTGGCTTCACGGACGAGCAGATCGGCGGCATCGCCGCCTTGCTCCTGCCGCTTCCGTACATCGTTCCGCTCCTGTCGAGCCCGCTCTCCGAGAAGTTCGGGTACCGGCCGGCGCTTGCGCTTGCGTTTGTGCTGTACGGCATCGGCCTTGGCATCCTCGCCTCCTCGACGTCGGTGGAAGGCATCCTCGCCGCCGTCATCCTCTGGGGCGTGGGCGCAGGATTGTTCAAGCCCATCCCCGTCGCCACGATCGGGCACATCACCCGGCCCGAGACGCGCAACCGCGCGTTTGCCATCTTCTATTGGGCCATCAACCTCGGCGCCTTCGCGGGGCCGCTTGTGATCGGCCTGTACTTTGGCAACTACCTGCAGGCGTTCGCCTTCACCGGCGCCGTCATCGGCCTGAGCCTCGTCCTGACGCTTCTTGCCTACCGCAACCCGCAGCCGCCCCAGCGCGACGTGGACGCGCTGCGCCAGTTCCGCAAGCTCGCCGAGATCCTCGTCGACCGCCCGTACGTCCTGCTCGTTGCGATCTACAGCGGCTTCTGGTTCCTCTACGCGATGAACTTCACCTTCCTGCTTCGCTACCTCCAGGACTTCGTCGCCCTCCCCGACGGCTTCAACGTGCCGTTGTTCCAGGCGATCAACCCGCTCGTGATCATCCTCACGGGCGGCGGCATCCTCGTCCTTTCGCTCCTCCTGCCCAGCCGCAAGACCCTGCAGGACCGCATGGCGCCCATCGCGCTCATGACGGTGGGCATCGCCGTGTACAGCGTGGGCGTCATGACGCTTGGGTTCTCGAACGTCTTCGCGCTTGCCGTCGTGGGCGTGATCATCTACACGATCGGCGAGTACATCACGCACCCGGGCTTCCTCTCGTACGTCTCCAAGATCGCGCCCGCGGACCGCCAGTCCGTCTACCAGAGCTTCGGGTTCCTGCCCATCGCGCTTGGGTTCTTCACGGGCCCCCTCGTGGGCGGCATCCTCTACGGGGCGCTTGCCACGCGCGCGGGGCAGCCGCGCCTGTTCTGGGCCATCATCGCGGCGGTGGGGCTCCTCACGATCGTGGCCTTCCAGATGTACAACCGGCGGTACGTGTCGCGCGAGGAGCCCATCCCCGGCGAGGCGCCGGCTCCGGTTCGCCGCGCGCCCGCGACGAACGTCTTTGCCGGCCGCGCGGCCATGGGGGGCGTGCTCCTTCTGGTGCCCGTGCTCCTGGCCGCCGGCGCGTTCTCCGGCACGACGCCGTTCGTCTCGCGGGGCGCCGACGGCGACGACCTTCCGCCGGGCGACCTTCGGCTCACGACGCTGAGCCTCCGCGCGATCGAGGACTACACCGCCGAGGGGCGCGCGTCCCGCGTGGAGGTTTCCCTCCCCGAGGAGGCAAGCGGCAACGTCTCGTTCCGGCTGCGCTGGCGCGACGAGCCGCCCGGGGCCTTCCCGGGCTCGCAGAACGCGCCCGACACGTTCCGCCTGCGCGTGACGGACCCCTCGGGGGCGACGTTTGAAAGCGAGCCCCGCGCGAACCCGCCCGCCGGCGAAGGCACGATCGTGCTCACCCTGCCGCCCCAGGAGCGGGCCGGCGGCACCTATGCGGTCGAGATCGCCGCCGAGGCGTGCGGCGACACCGCGCTAAGCGGAGGCCTTGGGCCGGCGCTTGCGCCGGACAACGGCAACGCGTGGGCGCTCGAAACGACCTACCAGGCGCCCGCGCCGATGGAAGAGACGGCCTAGGGCTCCCGCTTGCCCTCGCGACGGCGGTCGGGGCGGTAGGCTCCCCGGAAGTTGCCTCCCTCGAAGTCCGTGGGCTCCGGCTCTTCGTTGGCGCCCACGGTCGGCGTTCCGCGGGTTCCTCCGACGTCCTGCCGCGGCGTGCCACGACCGTAGCCGTAGGAGCGGTCCTCGTCCTTGGGCCCGGCAAGACCTTCGCCCGTTCCGCCTCCGATGACGCGCCGCTCGCGCGCGCGGCGGTCGGCGCCTTCCTCCTCGGGCGTCTTCGTCACGACCCTTCCACCGGTTGGCGCTCGCGGCGTTCGCCGGTCTCGACGTCGGTCGAGCCTTCGTTGGCGGGCCCCTGCTCGACGTCCGTGCGTCGCTTCTGCGAGGGGCGCTCGGCGGCGCGCTCGCGCGACGGGCGGGTCGGATTGCCGGGTGGACGTTCGGTCATGGAAAAGAAGCGGCGGGACCTTCCGTCCCGCCGACGTGCGTTCACCGGTTCTGGCGCTCGCGGCCCTGCAGGTTCTTCTGCCCGCCTTCCTGGCCGCCTTCCTGGCCGCCGTGGCCGCCCTGCATTTCCTTTCCGACGTTCTTCTCGGGCTGGTTGTCCTGGCCGCCCGTCTGGCCGCCTTCGACGTTGGGGCGATTGATGTTCTCCTTGCGTTCGGTGTCTGCCATCGATCATTCCTCCGTGGCCCCCGTCCGTCGTTGGCGCGCCTTGAACTTGCGGGGACGAGCACAATCGTTCGCCGGCCGCCCGCCGGGCCGCCCGTCCGGCAAAGCGAAGAGCCCGCGCGTCGTGCCCGGGTCCGGACATGACCTCGCCGCCCGTCCGGTCGTTGCACGTCGCCCTCGGCTTTGCCGCGATCTACCTCATCTGGGGCTCCACCTACCTTGCGATCCGCTTTGCCATCGAGACGATCCCGGGCTTTCTCATGGCCGGCGCGCGGTGGCTTGCCGCAGGCTTGCTGCTGGCCGCGCTTTTGTGGGCCACGGGACGGCTTGCGCGCCCGACCCGCGCCGAGCTTGCCGGCGCAAGCCTCGTCGGGGCGCTTCTCATCGTCGGCGGAAACGGCGTGGTCGTGTGGGCCCAGCAGTTCGTGCCGTCGGGTCTTGCCGCGCTCTTGGTCGCCATCGCGCCCCTGTGGATGGTCCTCCTCGAATGGGCGCGGCCCCGAGGCGTCGCGCCCACGCTTCCGGTCGCCGTCGGCCTCTCGTTTGGCTTTGCCGGAAGCGCGCTTCTTGTAACCGGCGAGGGGCTCGACCTCTCCGCCGCCTCGTCCGTCGGAGCGCTTGCGGTCGTCGCCGCCACCATGTTCTGGGCCGTGGGCACGGTCGCCTCGAAGGTGGTGCCCGCGCCGGCGTCTCCGTTTGCGGCAAGCACGATCCAGATGCTCGCCGGCGGGGGCATCCTCGTGCTTGCGGGAACGGCCACGGGCGAGTGGTCCGCGGTCGACCTCGAAGGCGTCTCCGCGAGGTCGTGGGCCGCCTTCCTCTTCCTCGTCTTCTTCGGGTCCATCGTGGCGCTGTCCGCTTACGTGTGGCTGCTGCGCCACGCGCCCGTGGCGAAGGTCGCCACGTACGCCTACGTGAACCCCGTCGTCGCCGTCCTCCTCGGCTGGGCGCTTGCGGGCGAGGTCCTTTCCGCGCGCACGCTTGCCGCGGCTGCAATCGTCCTCGTCGGCGTCGCGATCGTGATCCGCTTCCGCGCGCCGCCCGAGCTTGTCGCCGAGCCCGCCGGGCCCGATAACGTGGCCATCCCCGGGAAGCCGCCCGGCCCGTGACCGGAAGCGCCAACTTCAAGTCCCGCGCCTCCATGCCGACGATGATGGCGGAGCAGTTCCTCTTCCGCTGCCGTGCTTGCGGCCGCGTGGCCCGCGAGTCCGAGTGGACGCTCATCCGCAACGAGCGCGCCACCGACTTCTGGAACATCCGCCGCTACCCCACGCCGGTGTGCCCGGGCTGCGAGAGCCGCGACATCGACCTCAACTACGGCGTGAGCGTCGAGATCCGGGACGGGCTGCGGTTGCACGCGTGGAAGCCGCAGCCGGAGACGCTGCGGAACTGACGCACCCCACGGCAAATCCCCGCTTTCCATTTTCATTTCGACAATCTTATAGCAAGCCGCCCGGATTCTTTCGCCGGGATGCACGTGCCACCAGGAGGGCGTTGACGGTGGGTTTTGTCCAGGGTCTTCGCGCCAAGCTTGCCGCCGGCTGGTTTGGGCGCCTCTTTGCCAAGAAAAAGCAGGTCAAGATCGGAATCTACGGCCCCCCCAACGCCGGGAAGACGACGCTTGCCAACCGCATGGTGCGCGACTTTGCCGGCGACGTTCTGGGCGCCGCCTCGGCCGTCCCGCACGAGACGCGGCGCGTGCGTTCGCGCGAGAACGTCCTCGTCCAGGCCAACGGCCGAAGCCTCCAGATCGACGTCATCGACACGCCCGGCATCGCAACGAAGATCGACTTCCACGAGTTCGTCGAGAAGTACGGCTTGACCGAGGAGGACGCGCGCCGGCGGGCCAAGGAAGCGACCGAGGGCGTCATCGAGGCCATCCGATGGCTCGAAGAGGTGGACGGCATCGTGCTCGTCATGGACTGCGCGGAGGACCCCTTCACGCAGGTGAACGTCACCATCCTGGGCAACCTCGAAGCGCGCAAGAAGCCCGTCGTGATCGCGGCCAACAAGATCGACCTGCCAAACGCAAGCCCGGCCGCCCTCAAGGCCGCCTTCCCGCAGCACCCCGTCGTCCCCATCTCGGGCATGACCGGCTACAACGTCGAGGGCCTGTACGAGACGATGATCAAGCACTTCGGGGGTTGAAACGCATGGACGTCGCGATCGACCTCGTCTCCCGGAAGAAGCTCGAGGACATGTCGACGGCCGAGAAGGTGCGCTTCATCATCGACGAGGTGAAGCGCGACAAGATCCTCGTGCTCGAGGTTGGCCTCGAGCCCGCCGAGGAGGCCAAGCTCATCGAGCGCACGATGGCCGAGCTCGACGTGGACCACTTCAAAGGGATCGAGATGGAGAGCTACCGCGGCGAGGAGAAGGCCGCGACGGGCGCCTTCACGATCCTCAACAAGTTCCGCAAGCGCAACACGGCCACCCGCGCGCAAATGACCGTCGTGGGGCCCGCCAACCGCCTGAAGACGGTGAAGAACGACGGGCGCACGATCCAGGCCATGATCCACGTGGGCGGACGAAAGGATACGTAGGACCATGGCCCACCAGTGCCTGCAGTGCGGCAAGCTGTACGAGGCGGGGAGCAAGGACCTCCTCAAGGGATGCCAAAGTTGCGGGGGGACGCGGTTCTTCTTCACGAAGGAGAAGATCTCCGACGACGCGCGCGCCTCGCTCATGCAGAAGGCCGACCGCGACCTTCGCTCGGTTGTGGCGGAGCTTGTCGCCGGCGGCCAGAAGCCCGACTACGACGATCCGCTGTGGTCGCGCGAGCGCTGGGCCCAGTGGGTCAAGGTCGACAAGAGCGGCCGGCTGCCCACCGTCGCCGAGTACGTGACGGACGTCGACAAGGAGCTCTCGCAAGCGCAGGCCGCCGCCGCCCCCGAGGCGCCCGCCAAGCCGCGCGTCTCCATCCACGCGATCGCGGACACCGTCCGCGAGACGGGGAACGCGTCAGCGCTCCCCGGAATCGCGGACACCGTCCGCGAGACGGGGAACGCCTCAGCGGTCAAGTCCGATCAATTGCCTTCGCCGCCGGCGGCGAAGGCAATTGATCGGACTTGACCGCTGAGGCGTTCCCCGTCTCGCGGACGGTGTCCG
>DATLFM010000066.1 GCA_035541015.1 Candidatus Thermoplasmatota archaeon | reverse complement strand
TGACCTGGTTCGTCACGGCGATCACCGCGTTGTTCATGTCGCCAAAGCGAAGCAGCTCGTGCATGAACTTGTTGAGCTTCTGCTGCCGTTCGGCAAGCGTGCCGCGTCCCACGTATTCGGCGCGGAAGTGGGCCGTGAGCGAATCGCAGACGATCAGGCGAACGGGCACTTTCTTGGCAAGCTCCGCCGCCTTGTCGAGGAGGAGGATCTGATGGTGTGAGTTGAACGCGCGGGCCACGTGGATGCGCTTCAAGACCGCCGTGGCATCGAGGCCCAGGGCCTCGGCCATCTGCGTGATGCGCTCGGGCCGGAACGTGTTCTCGGTGTCGATGATGACGACGTCGCCGTCGAGGCCGCCCTCCTCGACCGAGCGCTGGACGTTCACGGCGAGCTGGTGCATGACCTGCGTCTTGCCCGAGCCGAACTCGCCGAAGAGCTCGGTGATGGACTGCGTCTCGAAGCCGCCGCCCAGAAGCTCGTCGAAGGCTTTGCTGCCGGTCGTGAGCTTGCTCACCTTGGCGCGGCGTTCCGCGACCGCGTCGCCCGTCTCGAAGCCGCCGACGTTCGCCTTCTGTCGCGCCGCCTGGATGATCTTGTTGGCGGCCGCCTCGCCGACGTCGGCGGCCTCCACGAGCTCGGACGGGTTGGCGACGGCCAGCGCCATGAGATCGGTGTATCCGGCGTCCCGGAGCTTCTCGGCCGTGGCGGGTCCCACGCCGGGCAGGCTCTCGATCGAGTTCTCGTCGGGCGCGGCGTCGTCGTCCGCATCCGACCTGGGTTTCTGCATCGCCATCGCTTTTGCCATGGATCGTCCCGGGGGCTATAAAACAGGGCTTCCGATAAAGGACCGAGCGGGGCGACCGAAACTATCGGCCCTCCGTTCCCGAGGTTCCAACCGGCCGCTCCTTGCCGAGGTCGCATGAAGGCGGACGTCGTGGACCTGCTCGTGGGAATGGGGCTTGCGCGGCGACTCGAAGGCGACGAGCAACGGGCGCGGGCGTACCTCCGCGCCGCCAACGAGATCGCTCGAACGGACGAGGCGACCTTCGAAATGCGGGTCCAGGCGGGCGACCTGCGCGCGATCCGGGGCGTCGGGCCCTCCATCGAGCGCACCATCCGGGGTTTCCTTGAGCGCGGGCGGCGGCCCGAGCGTCTTCCGTCTTCTCCCGAGGTCGTGTCCGCGCTCTCGCAGGGCATCGCGCCCTCGCTCCTGTGGCAGGAGGCGCCGCTTGCGGGTGCGCCGGATCTCCATTGCCACACGAACTGGAGCGACGGCGTCATGACGCTCGACGAGCTTGCCGCCTACGCCAAGCGTCTCGGGCAGAAGGCGATCGGCGTCTCGGACCACAGCGGTTCGCTTGCGATCGCCCGCGGCCTTGCGCCCCACGAGGTGCGGGCACAGTGGGCCGAGATCGACCGCGTCCAATCGGCCCACCCGGAGCTTCGGATCCTGAAGGGGACCGAGTGCGACATCCTCGCCGACGGGACGCTCGACCATCCTTCGGAGATCCTGCGCGGCTTCGACTACGTCATCGGCTCGCTCCATTCGAAGCTTCGCGACCCCGAACCGGTTCAGACGGAGCGCGTGCTCACGGCCCTTGCCCAGTCGCACCTCACGATCCTTGGCCACCCGACCACGCGGGTGCCCGGACGTCGCCCGCCCGCCAACCTCGACCTCGACGAGGTCTTTGCGGAGGCCGCCCGGCGGGGCATCGCCTTGGAGGTGAACGGGAACCCCGGACGCATGGACCTTGAGCCCCGGCTTGCGGCGCAGGCGCTCTCCGCAGGGGCCAGGCTCTCCCTGGGCAGCGACGCGCACTATCCCTCGGAGCTGTACGCCCTTGCGACCGCCCGTGGGCTTGCGGGAGAGGCGGGGGCCAGGCCCAGGGACATTCGAAACTTCGACTTCGTATGAACCCTTCGTCCGGGCGTGACGGGCGCACGGCGGAACCTTAATATTTCGACCTTGCATCCCGCAGCCAACCCACCGAGGGTGCCTGCATGGCCACCACCGAGAGCTCCAACCCCCGAGAGATCGCGCAACGTCAGCTCGAGAAGGCCGCCAAGATCCTCAACCTCGAGCCGAGCACGCTAAACGTGCTCTCGCACCCGAAGCTTGTCCTGGAGGTGGGCCTGCCCGTCCGCATGGACGACGGCTCCGTCAAGGTCTTCACGGGCTACCGCTCGCAGTACAACGACGCGCGCGGCCCCTACAAGGGCGGGATCCGGTACCATCCCCAGGTCACGCGCGACGAGGTCATCGCCCTCTCGGCCTGGATGACGTGGAAGTGCGCCGTGGTGGACATTCCCTTCGGCGGCGGCAAGGGCGGCATCATCGTCGATCCGCACAAGCTCTCGAAGGGAGAGCTCGAGCGCCTGACGCGCCGCTACGCGGCGGCCATCACGCCGATCATCGGCCCGGCCAAGGACATTCCGGCCCCGGACGTGTACACGGACGGGCAGATCATGAGCTGGATCATGGACACGTACTCCATGATGACCGGGGCCCGCACGCCCCACGTGATCACCGGGAAGCCCCTGGAGGTCGGAGGCTCGAAGGGCCGGGACCAGGCGACCGCGCGCGGCACGCTCCTCACGGCCCGCGAGGCCTTCCGCGCCAAGAAGCTCGATCCCGCCCGCGCGACGATCGCGATCCAGGGCTTCGGGAACGCCGGCCAGAACTGCGCGGTGCTCGCCAAGGAGATCCTCGGCGGCGGCAAGGTCATCGCCGTGTCCGATTCCAAGGGCGGCATCTACAACTCCGAGGGATTCGACGTCGCGAAGCTTGTCGCCCACAAGGCGAAGACGGGCTCCGTCACGGGCTTCCCCGGCGCCAAGGCGATCACGAACGAGGAGATCCTCGAGGTCAACTGCGACCTTCTCATCCCCGCGGCGCTCGAAAACCAGATCACGGCGTCCAACGCGGCGCGCATCAAGGCGAAGATCGTCTGCGAGGCGGCCAACGGCCCCACGACGCCCGAGGCCGACGAGATCCTCTACAAGAACGGCGTCACGGTCGTGCCCGACATCCTGGCCAACGCCGGCGGCGTCACGGTCTCGTACTTCGAATGGGTCCAGGGCTTCAACTGGTACCCCTGGTCGGCCGAGCAGGTGAACGAGCGCCTCGAGGAGAAGATGGTGCGCGCCTTCCACGACGTCTGGCAGATCAGCCAGGACAAGAAGGTCCACATGCGCACGGGCGCGTACTGCCTGGCCGTGAGCCGCGTGGCAAAGTCGCTCAGCATTCTGGGCGTCTGGCCGTAAGCGAGCGCAGCGAGCTACGGACAGACAAGCGGACGAGCGCAGCGAGTCCGCGGCGTTTGGCCTTAAGGCACGACGATCCGGACCGCGGCAAAGGACAAGGTTCTTCGCCGCGGGCCTCGTTGCCGGTGGGTCGTGGTCCACGAGCTTTCCTGCGGCGCCGTCATCTTCCGGCGCCGGCAATCGGTCGAGTTCCTGCTCCTGCGTCACCCGGGCGGCCACTGGGATTTCCCCAAGGGCCACGTGGAGAAAGGCGAGACCGACCTCCAGGCGGCGCAACGGGAGATCATGGAGGAGACGGGCATCCCGCCCTCCCGCCTGCGCTTTGACGACGAGTTCCTGCGCGAGAACCGCTACTCCTTCCGCCGCGGGCGGCAGACCATCACGAAGACGGTGAAGTACTTCCTCGCCGAGTCGGTGACCGGCGACGTCCGCCTGTCGGACGAGCACACGGGCTACGCGTGGCTGCCCTTCCGCGAGGCGCACGAGCAGATCACCTACGAGAACGCAAAACGCATCCTCGAAGCGGCCTGGACGGCCATCCGCGCCAAGGGCCTGCACAAGGTGTAGACGTCAAGCGATAGCCTTTTTGAAGGATACCCCCTCCCCCCTGACGCCATGCGTGGGACCGTCGCGAAGCTGCGCCGGGGCGTCCGGATCACGGGCATCGTCCTCGAGCACAACCTGCTGGGGCAGCTCAAGGGCCTCGCGGGGGAGCTCTCGCGCAACGGCGACGGCGAGGTGCGCATCCCGCCCGAGATGCCCCGCAAGATCCGCGAGATGATGGAGGCCATGGGCCCCACGTACATCAAGATGGGTCAGCTCCTGGCAAGCCGCCCCGATCTTGTCCCGAAGGCCTTCGTGGACGAGTTTGCCAACATGTACGACCACGTGACGCCTTCGGCCTTCCCCGAGGTGAAGGCTCTCCTCGAATCCGAGCTTGGGCGGCCCCTCGAGGAGGTCTTCTCCGAGTTCGACCCGAATCCCATCGCCTCCGCGTCCATCGGGCAGGTGCACACGGCGCGCCTGCGCAACGGCGAGAAGGTGGCCGTCAAGGTCCAACATCCGGGGATCGAGGAGGACGTGCGCCTCGACTTCGAGATCATGAAGCCGCTTGTGCGCTTCATCGAGAACCTCTTCGCCTCCACGCGCCTGTTTCAGCCCTCCGACCACCTCTCCGAGATCCAGAAGATGCTCGACCGCGAACTCGACTACCGACACGAGGCGCGGCACCACCTCCAAGTCTACGAGAACTTCCGCGACGACCCCGAGGTCAAGATCGCCAAGCTGTACCGCAACCACTCGACGCGCCGCGTGCTCGTGTTCGAGTTCATCGAGGGCATCCACCCGAGCGAGGTGGACGCCGACCGCCTGCGCGAGATGGGCTACGAGGGCGCCAAGCTTGCCCGCATCATCACGCGCGCCATGGCGAAGATGATCTTCGCCGACCGGCTCTTCCACGCGGACCCTTCGCCGGGCAACCTCTTCATCGTCGGCCCCACGCAGGTCGCCTTCCTCGACTTTGGCGCGACGGGCCACGTGTCCCGCCGGCGCGCCGAGCGCGTGATGCAGCTCATCAGCGGGTTCGTCCGCGACGACGTGGACGACATCGCGCAGGCGCTCCTCGAGCTTTGCAACGTGCTCGGCGAGGTCGACTACGCGACGCTCAAGCGCGACGTGGAGCGCGTGCTCGAGTACGAGGAGGCCCAGGGCCTCCACGTGGGCGACCCGGTCGTCATGGAGATGGTAAGCGAAATCGCGCTTCGAAACAACATGCTCCTGCCGCCCGACTTCTTCCTGGTGAACCGCGCTCTCTTCCAAATGGAGGGGCTCTGCCAGAAGCTCATGCCCGCGTACGACATCGTGGAGGAGCTCCTGCCCCACGTCCTTCGCTACACGCAGAAGGACTACTTCTCGGGCGACGTGCAGAAGGAGCTGCTTCGCGACGCCGCGCTCGAGTACGCCGAGATGCTTCGGACGTTCCCGCGCCGCGTGAACTCGGTCGTGCGCAAGATCGAGCAGGACCGGCTCCAGGTGCGGATGGAGTGGACGGGCATGCGCGAGTTTGCCGCGGGCGCCGAGCGGCGGACGCTTCGGCTCTCGGCCACGGTCCTCCTCTCCGCGTTCCTCGTCGCGCTCTCCCTCGCCTCGCTGTCGCAGAGCGGGGAGGTTCTGACAAACGTCGCGTTCTTTGGCGTGCTCGCCGTGCTCGCGTGGGCGTTTGTCATGCTGTACTTTGGCGAGACGCGCTGAAAAGGAAAGGTACGCGGCCCGTATCGGAACCGGAGGGGCGGGCCGCGTGGTCGGGTTTCGTCGTGCCGTCGCGACGCGACGGCGCGAGCGTGATGGCGGGCTCAGGCCAGGGGCGCCGTCTCCTGCCGGTCGAAGGCGTTGCCCCACAGGATGTCCCAAGCGTCGTCGCGGTCGAGCGTGACGACGCGGGTGCTGCTGGCCTTCGTCAGGACGACCTCCACGGTGCCGTCGTCGCTGGTGATCTCTTCGACATCAAATCCCCGGGCAAGGAGGTTCTCGATTTCCCGGATCTTTGGGTTCACGTCGTACACTCCCCGTTTGTCACAAGTGTCCCAGGGCCCAGATATACCGTGGAAACAGGGGCACCGCAGACAGGCATATGAAACGCACAAAAGACTTAGCCAATGGGTGGATATATTCTGCCTAGGCAAGACCCCATTTAAGTGTTCTTAACTAAAGCTCGACCTTGCCGCGCTTCTTGAGAAGGGCGATCACCTCGTCGGCGGCCTGGTTGAGGCTCTGCTCGTCCGACAAGGAGGCCTCGACCTCGCGGCGCTGCTGCTCGATCGCCGCCATCCCTTCGCGAAGCTCGCGCAGCTCGTCTTCGCGCAGGCCAACGACCGTGGACCGCATCTCGTCGGCCCGCGCGTGATAGTGATCGGCCCGGGCGCGGAGATCCACGTACTCCTGGTGCTTGCGATCGGCCTCGGCGCGGAGGTGATCGAGCTCCTCCTGGTAGGGCGCGAGGCGCTCGGTGATCTTGTTTGCCTCCTCGTGGAGCCGGAGCACCTCCGCGTGCTCGGCGTCGGCCGCGGCAAACCCTCGCGTGATCTCGCCGTCGAGGTCGGCGACCTCGCCGAGGGCCTGCAGCTCCGCCTTCGCGGCGGCTTGCATCTTAGCGAGCTCGGTCCGCTGCTTTCGGATCGTGTCGAGAAGCTCGTTCTCCTTGGCGGGCGGAAGCGCGGTCGTCTCGTGGCGCCGCTCCAGCATGCGGATCTCGACGTCGAGCTCCCGCTCGCGGGATTGGGCCCCGCCGCTTGCGCCGGCGCGCTTGGCCTTCTTGATCTCGAGGAGCTGCCGCGCCCGGGTCTGGTGCTCGGTGCGGCGCGCCTTGTGGACGGCGAGCTGCTCGTGGAAGCGGCGGCGCTCCTCCACGAGCCCCTGCACGTCCGCGAGGATCCGTCGGCGCGCCTCCTGCATCGCGTCGCGCTCCTCGCGCGCGATCTTCGCTTGCGCGTTGAGCTCGTTTCGCCGCTCGAGCAGCCGCCGGAAGCGCGTC
Organism: Candidatus Thermoplasmatota archaeon; assembly: GCA_035541015.1. Lineage (NCBI taxonomy): Archaea > Methanobacteriati > Thermoplasmatota > Thermoplasmatota archaeon. The sequence goes on along the minus strand of DATLFM010000066.1, from coordinate 6,510 downwards.
TCGGCGACTTCGCGTGCGCCGGGCGGCTCCTTGACGGGCCCCGTCACGGGACGGCCTCCGGGGCGGGCGCCGCGCGCCGGCGGGCGAGCGCGGCCCGGTTGGCGATCTGCGCGGCGCAAGCGCCAGCGACGACGCCGGCGTCGACGTTGACAAGCGTAAGAGGCGCGCACGACTGGAGCATCGAGTAGAGCGCGGCCTGGCCACCCCCGCCGACGCCGTAGCCCACCGAAACGGGAAGACCGATCACGGGCGCCGGCGAGAGCCCCGCGACGATCGCGGGGAGGGTCCCCTCGCGCCCGGCGGCGACGACGACCGCGTCGGCCCCTTCCAGAAGCGGAAGGGCCCCGAACAAGCGACGAAGCCCCGCCACGCCGACGTCATAGGCCGTCTGCACCTCGCAGCCGAGCTCCTGGGCCACGACGCGGGCCTCCTCGCAGACCGGAACGTCGGCCGTGCCGCCGGCGAGGATGACGACGGTGCCCCCGGTCCGCCGCGCGCGTCCCGCGCCCGCGACGGCCAGGCGAGCCCGCTCCTCGTACCGGACGGGAGCGCCGCAAGCCTCGACGAGCGGCAGGCGCTCGGGCGCAAGGCGCGAGACGAGGACGCGCCCGCCCTCCCGAGTGAACGCCGCGACGATCTCCCGGAGATGCGCGTCCGACTTCCCCTCGGCAAGGACGATCTCGGGGATGCCCGTGCGAAGGCCGCGGCCAAGGTCCAGGCGCGCGAAGTCGCCCACGTCGAGGAACTCGCGGGACGTCGGGGGGCTCATCGGCGGGGGAGAGCCAGGGTGGTTTTTAAAAGCTTTCGCGGGCGCCTCCGGCGCGGGCGCAAGCCGCGGTGCTCGCGCCAGAGCGCCCAGACGGCAAGCGCCAAGCACGGCGCGACGATCCACAGCCCCTCGTCCCTCCCGGGCACGGGGGCGCCCTCGGCCGCCGTCCGGATCGCGTTTGAAAGGGCGCCCGCGACACGCTCGTCATGCAGCACGACGGCGACTTCGCGGTTGTCCTCGAAGCTCGCGCGACCGAGGTTGAGGCTCCCCACGAGCGCGCGGGCCTCGTCGACCACGACCGTCTTCGCGTGCACCCTTGCGCAGCAGGGGGCCAGGCGCACGTCCACGTCGAAGCCCTGGGCCGAAAGGTTGGCAAACGCGCGGGCCGCGGCGGCGTTTGCCGCGTCGTCCCAGGCGAGAACGCCCCTCACGCGGACTCCCCGCGCGGCCGCTTCCGCAAGCGCTTGGAACACGGGATTCTCCACGTCGCCCCATCGCAAGGGCAGCTGCAGCTGCGCAAGGTCGATCGAGTGGCGGGCGCCGGCCAGAAGCGCCAGGACGTGCGGGAGCGAGCGCTCGGGGGAGACGATCGGCTGGACGAGCACGCCGTTGCTTGCGACGCTCGCGTCCGCGGTGGCGACGCCGCCCACCAGCTCCGCCTTCGTTCCCCGGAGGGTCCACGACGCGACGTCGGATCGGCGGGGATCCGCGTCGGCGTCGAAGACCGCCGCGAAGAATTGGGCCGGCTCGCGGCCGTGAAGGGCGACCACGTGTCCCACGTTGCCCTCGCCCGCGGACGGGAAGCCGCCGGGCCCGAAGTTCTCGCTTCCCACGAGAGCGAGGCGGTCGTCGGCCACGACGTACTTCGCGTGCATGGCCGAAACGCGCGGCGTCGAGGCGACGAGCCGAATCGTCACGCCCCGCGAGGCCAACGCGTCGAGGACGCGCGTTTGGTCTTGCGAGAGCCCCCCCACGGGGCTTGCATCGAGGAGAACCGTGACGTTCACGCCCCGCGCCGCCGCGTCGGCCACCTGGTGCGCCACGACGGGGCTCGTGAAGGTGTAGCCGGCGACGCGAAGCTGCCCGCGGGCCGCGTCCATCACGCGCGTGAGGAGCGCAAATCGCGCCGCCGGCTCCGTCGCGACCTCCGCCTGCTCGGCCCAAAACGGCGACGCGTCCACGTCGGCGCGGGCGACCCGGGGCGGGGGTTGCACGAAGTCGGCCGATCGGTTCGTGTCGGCCCGCGCGTCGCGGGCGTGATGGCGGTGCAACGGCGGAACGGGCAGCGGATCGCCGACCCAGCCTTCGTGGGGAGGCGTCTTGCCATAGTGCACGCGGTCGAGCTCACGGGACAACCACGTCAAGCGCAGCGCCGCGCCCGTGTCGGGCAGCCGCAGGTCGGCAACGTGGTCGGCCCTCTCCAGCGTCGCCGCCGAGTACGCGTCGGCGCCGGACGCGAGAACCCACGTTGCGCCGGGCGCGAGCGTCTCGTCAGGAAGCTCGATCCGGCGGGCTCCCACGTGGAGAGCGACGCCGGCCAGGCGCGCGGGCTCCTCGCCCGCGTTTGCGACGCGAACGAACTCGGGAGCGCGGGGCGAGAACGCGTCGAGCAGGAACCGCGGGGCCATCGGCGGCGGCCAACGATGGACAAGAGGCTCCCGGGCGCCGGAATCGTCAGCGATCGCCAGCTCGGCGCCCGCAGGCGCGCGGTACTCGAGACGCTCGTCGAATCCAAGCGTCTGCGTCCAGACGACGCGACCGTCCCGCTCCGCGACGAGCACGCCCGCGCGGTTGGCGATGCCTTGGACAAACGGCGCGTCGGGCCCGGCGGGCTGAACCTTGACCAGGACGACTTCCCCGCCCCGCGCCCGCACGCCCACTTCAAGCTCCGCTTGGGCCAACCGGTCCGCGTTTGCCGATTCCGGGTTGGCGCGCACGTGGACCCAACCTTCCGCCCGCCCGGCGCCATCGACCGGCAGCGCGACGACGTAGCGGTCCGAACGGACCCACGCGGAGCCGTCCCACGTGCGGGAGGCCATCCAGTCGGGGCCCCCCAGCCACGCCTTGACCTCGATCGTGCGGCCCGGCGCGCCAAGCGCCTCGACGCGGATCGCAAAAGGCGTGCCGTCGACGGGAACGGATTCGGGGACGACCGTCGCACGCAGCGTCTCCTCGGCCGCGCCGGAGGCGCCGGCGGCAGCCAGCAGAAGAACGAGCGTGGCCCGCGCTGGCGCTCGCACGCACGCGCGTGGCCGGGCGCCTTCATGGCCCTTTTCCCGCGGCGGTCGAACGGGGGTCGCCTTCGCCCGGGCGGCGCTTCGCGAAGCCTAAATAATGGCAATGTGTAGGCGTCCGCCTGGGCGAGTATCCAAGCCCGGATATGGAACAGGCCTCCTAAGCCTGAGATCGTGGGTTCGAATCCCACCTCGCCCGCTTGCCACCGTACACGGACGCCGAGCGCGAGCGCGGTCAACGCATCATGGTGGCCGAGGGCGTCTTCGCGCGTTCCATGGACGCCCTCACGGGCGGCGTGGTGCTCGCGGCCTTTGCCGTCACGCTTGGGGCAAGCGAGCTTGAGATCGGCCTTTTGGCGGCCATCCCGTTCCTCGCCCAGTTCGCCTACGTTCCCGCGGTCTTCCTCCTCGCCCGCACCCGCGACCGTCGCCCCCTCACGGTCGCCTCGACGCTCGTGGCCCGCTCGGTGCTCCTTGCCGTGGCCGCCGTGCCGTTCCTCGATTCCGGCCTCTCGCCGCTGTCCGCGCTCGTCCTCCTGTACGCCGGCTACGCGACGCTTTCCATGGTGGCCGGCGCGTCGTGGCAGGTGTGGGTCCGCGACCTCGTGCCGCGCGCGAGCTTTGGCGCCTACTTCGGGCGCCGCATGAGCATCCTCACGGCCGTCGGCCTTGCGGCCACGCTTCTGGCCGGCCAGTTCGTGGCCCACTTCTCGGAGGCGTTCCCAGGCCGCACGGTCGAAGGCTTTGCGATCCTGTACGTCGTGGGCGCGCTCCTTGGCTACGCGAGCTCGTCGCTCCTTGCCGTCGCGCCCTCGAAACGGCTCCCCGGCACGGACCCCGCGGGCCTCTCGGCGCTGCGGGTACCGTTTTCCGAGCGCAACTTCCGCCGCGTCATCCTCTTCCTCTCCGCGTGGGGCTTTGCCGCCAACCTCGCCCTCCCGTTCCTCGCCGTTCTCCTCCTGCGCGGCCTCGGCTACGGCCTCGACGTCGTCACCGGCCTTGCGGCCGCGTCCATGGTCGGCAACATCCTCGGCTTCCGCCTCTGGGCGCCCCTGTCCGACCGGTTCGGCAACAAGCCCGTGCTCGGCCTTTGCGCAAGCCTGTTCCTCACCTCCATGCTCGCCGTCGCGCTCCTTCCCAAGGACCTCGGCGCGTGGACGCTTGCGGCCTTTGCCATCCTCCACCCGCTCCTTGGCGTCGCCACCTCGGGCCTTGACCTGTGCGGCAACAACGTCGTCCTCAAGCTCGCCCCGGACGATCGCGTGCCCGGCTACCTTGCGGCCGCAAGCGTGGCCAAGGCGCTTGCCGCCGGCTTTGCGCCCATCGTGGGCGGCGTCCTTGCGGGCGTCGCGGCCGGGCGCGCATTCGAGGTGCGCCTGGCCTTCGGTGGCCCCGAGGAGGAGGCCGTGGTCACGGCGCTCCGGTTCTCCGGCCTCGACTTCGTCTTCCTCGCCTCGTTTGCCCTTGGCCTCTACGCCTTGCACCGATTGCTCGGGTTCGAGGAGGAAGGCGAGGCGCCGCCCGAAGCCGTCGTGCGCGCCATGCGCCGCGACGTCGGGCAAGTGAGCACCGTGGCGGGCATGCGGCAGTTCGCCCACCTGGCAAGCTACGTCGTCGACGCGTGCTACCGGCTGGACAAGCGGATGGCCGGCGTCACGGGCCGCAAGCCGCCCTGACCGTGCGATGAATGTTCATCGCAAGGCTTCGCGAAGCCGCGCGACCTCGACGATGGCCCGCTCGATGCGGGCCACCTCGTCCGACCAGGCGGAGAGCTTCTCGGGAATCCGATGCGCGTCGCCCTCAAGCGGCGCCGGAGGGACGGCCGCGCGAAGGCACAGCTTGTCGAGCGTGCCGTCGAGACGGTCGGGAAGATCGGGGAAGCGGTGGAGCGCGCCCGAGAGGGGACGCTCGTTGGCGGGGGGCACGCCACCGGGTTCTGTCCGTGCGGGTATTTCAAACGAACGCCCCGATGGTGTGGGACCAGGCGACAAGGTGTCCGGGGGAACACGGAAGGCGGCCGGATTGCGCTACGTCGACCAGCGCTCGCCAGGCCTGCGTCGGGTTCGAAGCGGCAGCGGCTTTCGCTACCTTCGGCCCGACGGCCGGCCCGTGCGCGACCGCCGCACGCTTGCGCGCATCCGCTCGCTTGCGATCCCGCCCGCGTGGACGGACGTCTGGATCGGCACCCGCCCAAACGGGCACCTCCAGGCCGTCGGGCGCGACGCGCGGGGCCGCAAGCAGTACCGCTACCACCGGCGTTGGCGCGCGACCCGCGACGCTGCGAAGTTCGACCGCATGCTCGCCTTTGCCCGCGCGCTCGGGACGATCCGCCGGCGCGTGCGCGCGGACCTCCGAAGACCGGGCCTTCCCCGCGAGAAGGTGCTCGCGACGGTCGTGTCGCTCCTCGAGCGCACGTTCCTTCGCGTGGGCAACGACGAGTACGCGCGCGCGAACGGATCGTACGGGCTCACGACGATCCGCAACCGGCACGCGAAGGTGCGCGGCGGGACGGTGCGCCTGCGCTTCCGCGGCAAGGGAAACCGCGCGCTCGAAGCCACGGTGGAGGACCCTCGCATCGCTCGCATCGTGCGCGCCTGCCAGTCGCTGCCGGGGCAGGACCTCTTCGGGTACGTGGACGAGGAGGGCCGCGCCCGGGACGTGAAGAGCGAGGACGTGAACGCCTACCTGCGGGAGATCACGGGCGAGGACTTCACGGCCAAGGACTTCCGCACGTGGGCCGGCACCGTGCTTGCGCTCCTTGCGCTGCAGGAGGCGGGCCCGCGCGCCACGCCCGCCCAGGCGCGGCGCGCGATCGTGGCGGCGGTGGCGCGCGTGGCACAGCGCCTGGGGAACACGCCGGCCATCTGCCGCAAGTGCTACGTGCATCCGGCCGTGCTCGACGCGTACGTGGACGGCGAGATCGCGGAAGCTTGGGGCGGGCGACTCGCCAACCTGAACGGATCGCTTCCCCGCCTCGAGCGCTTCCTCGTGCGGCTTCTTCGCCGACGGCTCCAAAAGGCGGCGGCCAAGCCGGACGCGCGGCCGGGCGAGATCGAGCGCGCGGCTGCGGCTCTTTCGCGTCCCCGTCCGCGGGCGCGGCGCTTGCGCCGTCGCGTCAGGCCGCGCGCGAGCCCTTGAGACGGTGCTTCCAGCGCTTGCGGAACTTCGCCACCTTGGGCGCGACGACCGCCCGGCAGTAGGGCTGGTTCGGGTTGCCCTCGAAGTAGCGCTGGTGGTAATCCTCGGCCGGGTAGAACGTCGCGAGCGGCTTCACCTCGGTGACGACGGGCGCGCCGTAGATCGCCTGCTTCTCGAGGTCGGCGATCACCTCGTGCGCGATGTCGCGTTGGCGGGACGAGCCGTAGAGGACGATCGAGCGGTACTGCGGGCCAACGTCGCCGCCCTGCCGGTCGACGGTCGTCGGATCGTGGATCGAGAAGAAGATCTCCAGGACGTCGCGGAAGCCGATCGCCTGCGGGTCGAAAAGGACCTGCACGACCTCCGCGT
>DATLFM010000065.1 GCA_035541015.1 Candidatus Thermoplasmatota archaeon | reverse complement strand
GTTCTCCACCGTGCGCGGCCTCGCGAACACCGACCTCGCCAACGGCGTCGTCACGTGGAACGTCGCGGTCGTGGGGGGCCAGAACTTCCACCTCGACGCGACGTGCTGCGGCGCCGACTTCGACGTCACCTTCACGACCGGTCCCTACGTGAACGGCGTCGGCAACGAGGGCGGGTCGGTTCCCGGTGCCGGCGCGGGGCACGCGACCGTCATCCTGTTCTTTGGACCGCCGGCATCCTCGTTCGTTTTCCACGCGGGCCACTGACGGGCGGGCCGGGATTCGAACCCGGGATCTCCGGCTTAGAAGGCCGGCGCCTTATCCGCTCGGCTACGGGCGCATGGGCAAAGTGCCGTCGGGACGCAATCATCTCCCGCTCTGCGTGGGCCCCTTCGCAGCGGCGGCAGCCGCGGCCGCGCGGGTCTCGCGCTCCTTCGTCTGCTGCTGCTCGTCGAGCGGGTGGCGCCACTTGCGGAAGTCGACGAAGCCCAGAAGGTAGAGGCCAAGGCCCACCTCGACCACGATCATCCACACGGGCGAGAACGTCCACGCGATGACGGGCACGGAGAAATAGAACGCGCGCTGCCCGTACGTGAAGCGGTTGTTGGCGCGGTTGAGAAGGTTCGAGAGATACGTGACCGCGTCCACGGGCTCGACGTGGCTGATGAGGTCCGGATCGGCGCCGATGAGCACGGTGAGCTGGTTCAGGTAGCGGATGCCGAACAGGAACGAGAGGAACGCGAAGGCAAAGAGGCCCACGAGGATGTCCATCTGCAGCTGCAGCATGGGCTCGGGACGCTGCGAGAAGCGGAACTGCAGGATGACGGCCATCACAAGCAGCGCCGACGAGGCCATGAAGCTCGAGGTCATGAGCAGGTTGCGGATCGCCTGCACGGCCATCGTGTGGTTCTGCTGGTCGATCACGCGCTTGACCCACGTGCGCCGGTACAGCGCGACCTTGCCCGCCACGGTGTCGAGCGGTCGGCGCCGCGCCAGATGCGCGTACAGCGCATGGTACCCGAGCGAGAGCACAAGGAAGAGACCCAGGGCCACCCAATCCAAGGGCGAGAGGTTCTCGAGCACCACGGCCTGGCATCGGCGGGCGGGGGACTTGACTCTTGCGCCCCGTCACGCCGGCGCTAGAGCCCGTTTTTCAGAAGGGCCACGGCCACGAAGGCGAGGAACACGGCAAAGACGGCGCGAAGGCGCGCGTCGGGAATCCGCACGGCCGCGTGCGCCCCCAGAAGCGCTCCCGGCAGCGCGCCAAGCGCAAGCGCGGGGGCAAGATCGAGCATCGCGGGCCCGTATCCGAGCGCGGCGTGGCCCCCCGTGGCGGCAATCGAGTTCCCGAGCACCGCGACAAGCGAGGTGCCAACGGCCGCGTGCATGGGAAGGCCAAGGAGCGCAAGCGCCGGCACCATCACGATGCCCCCGCCGATCCCGAAGAACCCCGCCGCAAGCCCCCCGGCGGCGCCCACGAGCGCCGCCACGGCCGGCGGCGCGGCGACCGGACGGTCCAACGGAGCGATGCGCATGCCCAGCCGCACGGCCGCGCCAAGGAGCAGGATGGCAAAGGAGACGCGCAGCGCCGTGTCGCTCACAAGCTCTGCCAGGAGCACGGACAGGAGCGAGCCCGCAACGCCGCCTGCGGCAAGCAGAACGCCCGTGACCACGCGCACGTTGCCCGCGCGGGCGTGCGTGAGAAGCGCCGGCACGGTCGCAAACGATGCGGCAAGCAGCGCGGCGGCCTTGGCGTCGTGCACGGACGTTTGGAGAAGCAGGACGGACAGCGGCACCATGACAAGCCCGCCGCCGAGGCCAAAGAGGCCGCCGGCCACCCCGCCGGAGAATCCAATGGCAGCCAAAAGGGCCCATGTCGCCGGGTCCACGCCTTCAAATACCATAGCCCGCTTAAGGCGAAGCCCTTTGGAGGCCTTTGAGAGCGTATTTGTAGAGGATATCCTCAAGGATCAACCGGGGAGCCCGAAGACCGCGATGCAAGAGCTAGTGACCACCGGCATGTCCGGCTTGGACGCCCAGTTGGGGGGAGGTATCCCCAGGGGCACCACGGTCCTCCTGCTCGCCGATCCCTCGAACGCCCTCTCGCTCTTTGCCGAGCAGTTCGCCGCAGGCGGCCTTGCCGCCGGCGAGCAGGTCTTCCACTTCGTCTTCGATCGGCCCCCCGCCGGCATCGCAGCGGGCATCGGCAGCCTTGCCAACGAGTACGGCGGCGCCAAGGGCCGCCTCACGATCTACGACGGCTACACGGGCCAGTTCGCCAACACGACAAACGGGCACAAGGAAGGCATCCAGAAGATCGACCGCAAGAACGTCTTCGGGAGCGTCCTCAACCAGCTCATGGCCGTGCAGCCGGGCACGCCCTACCGCCTCGTGCTCGACAGCCTCTCCGGCCTCACGCGCAAGAACGAGGAGGAGGCCGTGGACTTCTTCCGCGGCGTCGTGCACCTCGGGCGCGAGATGGGCGGCGTGCAACTTGTCACGCTCGTGCGCGGACTGCACGCCCCTTCGTTCGAGACGGCGCTCAAGCACGCGGCCGGCGGCGTCATGGAGATGGGCGTCGAGCGCAAGGGGTTTGGCGTCTACAGTTACCTCCAGGTGTCAAAGCTCCTCGACGTGCGCGACCCCACGCGGCTTCTCCTGTTCAAGGAGACCGAGAAGGGACTCTGGCTCGAGAGCACGAAGCGCGTGTTCTGAGTTTTATGACCCTAAAACGGAAAGTCGAAAGCGCACGATTTCGGGCCTTTCGCTGCTTCCCCAGTCCCGCTGCGTGCGCCCTTGATATGTGTCCGAGCCCGGACAAATGAGTTGCTATATATAATTCAAAGAACTGAGTCCGGGAGCGGATGGACGCGGGGAGCCTTCGGGGCATCGCCGACGCAGCGGTGAGCCCGGTCATCGGCACGGTGCTCATCCTTGCAATCGCCGTCCTTGGCATCGCCGTCGTCGTCACGTGGGGGCTGCCGGCGATCTCGGAGCTCAAGAGCGGAACCGAGCTTCGAGCCGTCATCGACCAGTTCCGCGACCTCGACGCAAGCGTCCGCGCGCTTGTCACGGGCTCGGCCGGCCAGACGAGCATCCGATGGCAGCCCTCGGTCGACGCCGGAAGCGTGAGCGTGAGCTCGCGGGGCGACCGGTGGATCGTCGCCGCGACGCTTGTCCCCGGCCACGGGTTCCTCTACGGCAACGCGACCGGCGACACCGCCACGATCGCCGTCCGCAACGTGGGAGCCTCGGTGCCGGACGCGACGATGAAGGCCTGGCGCATCGTGGGCGGGCAGGCCACGGAGCTCCGCGTCTACCGTTCGACCGACTGCTCGCTCACGCTGGGCTCGACGCCCCTGTCGCCGGCATGGGGCAACGACACCGTCAACGCGGCGACGGCCGTGCAGACCGTCACCTTCTGCACGAACACGTCCGTCCCCGCGCGCGTCTCGCTGCACGAGGGGCTCGTGCGCCTCGTCGTGTACAACGCGACGAAGGTGCCCGTCGAGTCCGCCTGGTTCAACGACCTCGGCGAGGTCGTCTACCAGAGCTCGCTTGGCGCGGCCACGAAGTACATCTTCGCCACAAACGGCGCGCTCTTCTCCGGCCCTCTGCACGGGCTGGCTCCGCAGAGCGACCTTCCCGTCTCGCCCCCGCACACGTTCGTGAACGCGGCGGGCGAGGAGACGGTCTCGCTGTTCCTGCGCATGATCGAGATCGACGGCACCGCGAGCTTCTCCGGCGGCGCCGGGCGCCCGGGCGTGTTCCTCAACCTCTACGGGACCTTCCGGCTCGCCGAGGAGGGAAACGTGCAAGCCGTGCGCATCTACGACTTCGGATTGCTGCGCGACGTGTGGTACGCGCACCTTGCGGAGACGGCGGCGGGCTACCGTTTCGTGGTGCGGGAGGGGACGGTGGGCGCAGAGGACGTGCGGTGGATCGAGCAGACGGAGGGGTCGACGCGCTTCCGCTTCACCTTCGTGCACAGCGTCGTGACGGTGGTGCCGTGATGGAGCGCGCGCCGCCGACCGCGTCGCGTCGCCTTCGCCCGCTTCGCGCAGCGCGCCGGTCCGAGGCCGGCGTGCAGGAGGTCATCGGCTACATCCTGGCCTTCTTCCTCTCGACCGTCGTGCTCCTGTTCAGCATGAACGCCTTCACCGTCACGCGTGGCAGCAGCCAGCTGCTGCAGGCCGCCGCGGAGCTCGAGCTTGTCGCCAACACGGTGGCCTCCCACGTCGCGCGCTTCTCGACGTACGCGGAGGTCTTCCCGAACGCGACCGCAAGCTCGCTTCTGCGCCTGCCCGCGGTCAGCGGCGTGGACTACTACGTCGCGCTGGGCCGCGACAACGTGTCCGTCAACACGACCGACGGGCGCATCCGCACGAACGCGACGACCTTTGCCGCCGGCGCGCTCTCGCTTGCCGTGGACGGCACGGCGCACGCGCAAGGCGGCCTCGTGCGCCTGTGCTACTGGCTGGACGACCAGGGCGACTTCAACACGGCAAACGACGTGAAGCATCTTCGGATCCAGGACGGCCGAAAGGCCTGCGGAGGGACGTAACAATGGCTCGATCGTGGCTCTCGCGAGGAAAGCAAACGCCCGAGGAACCCCCCGCCGTCGCGCAGGACGCGCCGGCGCCCGCCGACGCGACGGAGCCAAGCGCGCCCGCTGCGCCGGAGCGCAAGGGGCTTCTCCGCCGAAAGGCCCCCGCGCCGGCGGCCGAGGCCGAGCCTGCCGCGGGCGAGTCGGTCATGAAGCCCGCCGGCCTCTTTGGCGAAAAGGAGGAGGCGCCCGAGCCCGAGGCGCCGCCGGAGCCCACGCCCATCCCGCCTCTCTCCGAGGGGCAGAAGGAGCTTCTCATCTACCCCGTCCAGGCCCCCTACGCGTACGTGCGCGTCTTCTTCGACGAGAAGGCGAGCGAGAACGTCTACCAGGTCATCGAGCCGCCGCTCACCGAGCGCGAGAAGCGCATCCTCACCTTCGTCGAGTCGACGATGGTGGACATCCTGGAGGTGGGCCTCTCGGAGATGGACGAGAAGACCGCGGAGACCACGCTCAAGAAGAACATCGACGACATCCTGTACGACTACTCGATCGCCATCGACGAGACGACCAAGCAGCGTCTCACGTACTACGTCGTCCGCGACTTCCTCGGCTTCGCGAAGATCGACCCCATCATGCGCGACGACCTCATCGAGGACGTCTCCTGCGACGGCCCCGGCGTTCCCATCTTCCTGTACCACCGCAAGTTCGAGAGCCTTCGGTCCCTCGTCGTCTTCGAGACGCCGCTCGAGCTCGACAGCTTCGTGATCCGCCTCGCGCAGCGCTCGGGCAAGCACATCTCCATCGCCGAGCCCCTGCTCGACGCGACGATGGAGGACGGCTCGCGCCTCAACGCCACGCTCTCCGACGAGGTCACGGCCGGGGGCTCGACGTTCACGATCCGCAAGTTCCGCGAGGAGCCTTTCACGCCCACGGACCTCGTCAAGTTCGGCACGATGTCGGCCGAGATGCTCGCGTACCTGTGGATGGCCGTGCAGCACGGCGCCTCCACGATCTACTCGGGCGGCACGGCGTCGGGCAAGACGACGAGCCTGAACGCGATCCTGCTGTTCATCCCGCCGCAGATGAAGATCGTCTCCATCGAGGACACGCGCGAGCTCAACCTCCCGCACCCCAACTGGATCGCCGCCACGACGCGCATGGGCTTTGGGCCGCGCGACGACAAGGGGCGCCAGGCGGGCGAGATCGACATGTTCACGCTTCTCAAGGCCGCGCTGCGCCAGCGCCCTGAGTACATTCTCGTCGGCGAGGTCCGCGGCCAGGAGGCGTACGTGCTTTTCCAGGCCATGGCCACGGGCCACAGCGCCTACGGCACGATGCACGCCGACTCGGTCGAGAGCGTCATCCACCGTCTCGAATCCGATCCCATCAACATCCCGCGCTCGCTTCTCGAGGCCCTCGACATCGTCTCCGTCCAGATCCAGACGCGCATCGCCGGAAAGCGCGTGCGCCGCACCAAGGAGATCGTGGAGATCGTCGGGCTGGACCCGCACACGCGCGAGATCCTCACGAACGAGGTGTTCGCCTGGCAGCCGGCCACGGACACCTTCGAGTTCTCGGGCGTCTCGTACGTGCTCGAGCGCATCCGGATGGAGAAGAACCTCTCCGAACAGGAAATGAAGGACGAGCTTGCGCGCCGCAAGGAGATCATCGAGTGGATGATCGCCCGCGAGGTCCGCGACCACAAGGACGTCGCGCGCATCATCCTATCGTACTACCGGAACCCGGGGCCCACCATGGAGCGCATCCGGGCGGCAAGCGAGGAGTCGGGGGCGCAGGCCGCCGCGTACGCCGCCGGCAGCGAGGAGGCCAAGGAGCCCGAGGAAGCGAGCGGGCCGCCCGCCGCGCCGGCGGTCGCCGTGGCGTCGGAGGTGCTGGCCGCGTCTCCGCCCGCGGCAGGCGCCACGCAGGCCCCCGTTTCGCAGCCCGCGCACGCCGCCGCGCCATCCCCGTCCCCCTTGGCGGCGACAAAGGCGGGCGTGGCCGCGCGCGTCACGGCCGCCGGGCTTGCCGGCGTCATGCAGCTTCCAAGCGTGGACCGCGATCTTGCGATGCACCTGGCACAGGCGGGCTTCCGCGACGTGCAGGCGATCGCGCGCGCCTCGCCGGAGGACCTCGCGCGCGTGCCCGGCGTGGACGCCTCGCTTGCCGCAAAGCTCAAATCGGATGCGCAGGCGGCTGGGGGGAACCCGTGAAGCTGCCGAGCCTGCGGCGCAAGGAAACCGCCTTGCCCGAGGAGCCCGCCGAGGCCCAGGGCCAAGGCGCCGCCGCGACGCAGGTCGTCGTGGCCGCCCCCGCGCCGCGGGCGCCCGACGGCGTTCCGACGGCGCCGCGCGTGCCCGACGCGCGCGAGAACGACGCGGGCGTGGCCCTTTCGGCCGCCCGCATGAACGACTTCCAGCGCGTATCGTTCCGCCTCTTTGGCGGATTTGTCATCGAGCGCTTGGACACAAACAAGCTCGAGGAGGACATCATGCGCGCGCGGATGGGCGTGCGGGCCGAGGCGTACATGGCCTTCGCGCTCTTCACGGCCCTGCTCTGCCTCGTGGCCGGCGGGCTGCTGTCGCTGTTCTTGTCGATCCTGCTCTTCCCGCTGCTTCCGATCCCCCAGCCGCTGCCGCTGCTGCTTGCGGTCTTCATCCCCGTGATGATGGGCCTTGGCGCCTACGGCGCGATCCTCTCGACGCCGGCCTCGAAGGCGAAGGGGCGCGGCAAGGACATCGATCTCAAGCTCCCCTACGCGCTCAACTACATCGCGGCCATGGCCTCGGCCGGCGTGAACGTCGACCGCATCTTCCAGAGCCTGGCCCAGCAGCGCATCTACGGCGAGGTCGCGCGCGAGGCCGAGGGCATCTGGCGCGACATCGCGCTCTACGGCAAGGACTCGGTGACGGCGTTGAAGCGCGCCATCCGCCGCAGCCCCTCGCTTCGCTTCCAGGAGTTCCTGCAGGGGGCCATCACGACGACGGGCTCCGGCGGCGACCTCCAGGCGTACTTCTCGAGCAAGGCCCAGCGCTACATGCTGGAGAACCGCCAGGAGCAGCGCGCGTTCCTCGACATGATGGGCCTCATGGCCGAGACCTACGTCACGGTCGCCGTGGCCGGCCCCCTGTTCCTCATCGTGATGATGTCCATCATGGGCATGCTCTCGGCGCAGGGTCCCTTCCAGCTGTACCTCGTCACGTACATCATGCTGCCGCTTGCGAACCTCGGTTTCGTCTACGGTCTCATGGCCATGACGCCGGAGCTGTGATTCCATGGCCGCGCGCGATCTTCCTCCGCTCCCGGCGCTCCTTGCCTACGGAGCGGGGACGCTCGCGCTCGTCTCGGCGGCCGCAAGCGTCGTCTCCCCGCTCTCCGGGGTTCTGCTGGGCGGCCTGGCCCTCATGCTCCTGGCCTTTGCGCCGTTCCTTCTCACGGAGGGCGTGCCCGCGCGCGAGCATCCGGACGCGCGCTTTGCCAGGCGTTTCCGCCTGGCCATGCTCTCGCTTGCAAGCTTCGTGCTGCTGCTCGTCCTCCTGTTCATCGAGGCGCTTGCCGTCCTTGCCGCCGGCGGCGCGTTCGTGTCGTACTCGGGCTTTGCCGAGGCGTTCGTGCGGTACTTCACGATCGTGGCGGCCCTGTTCACGGTCGCGATCGCCGCCATGGTGGTCGTGAAGAGCCGCAACCCGTCCGAAGAGCGGACGACGCGCTTCCGCTCCACGCTCTCTGCGATCGGGTTCTCGCTCGTCGTCGGCTCCCTCGGGGGCTCGCTTATGGCGATCGGCGTCTTCGAGGTGCCGGCGCCCAAGGCCTCGTTCCTGCTGGCCGCCGGCGAGATCGGGCTTCTCCTCCTCGTCCGGTCGCGCGGCATGCTGCCAAGCTTCCAGGCCATGAGCGACTGGCTGGAGCACGAGGAGCGCCTCAAGGCCACCGAGTTTCCGGCCAAGATCACGTGGGCCCTCTCGGGGCTGGCCGGGAGTTTCCTTGGCCTTGCCGCGATCCTTTCCGTCGTCACCGAGCCAGGCCCCGTCCCGCTTCTCCTCCTTGGCTGCGGGTTCTTCACGATCCTCGGCAGCACGTACTCGGTCGGCATCAGCCGCCGGCCGGTCTTCGATCTCGAGGATGCCAAGGGGTACAAGGAGCACAAGCGGCAGGTCTTGGTCGCGCTCTCGGTAGGGATGACGGTCCAGCTTGCGGTCTTGGGCATCCTCGCCTGCCTGTCGATCGTCCACAAGGCGGGCGGGCCCACCACGCCCATCGTCTCGCTGTACGACGAGCATTTCATCCTCGTGATGGCGCTTGCGCTCCTGCCGCTTCCCGTCGTGAACGCGGTCCGCACGCGCATCCCGACGGACGTGCAGTACGACTACAAGCTCAAGGCCATCAGCTGGAACCTCTCCGTCCTCGTCCTCCTCGTCGTGGCCTTCGGCCTGTTCCTTGGAAGCGGCATCGCCGAGGGGTCGGGCTTCGAGCTCGACAACGCGATCGTGCTGCTGTCCGTGGGCGCGCTCCTCCTGATCCAGTTCGTGAAGACGCGCGCGCTTCTGCCCGGCGTCCTGTCGCTTCTGGCCTCCGAGATCGCCCAGAGCCGCAAGGCCGACCGCGACACGAAGGAGAAGATCGAGCGCCGCATGATGGCGACGTACATCGGCGGCACCGTGCTCCTCCTGTTCCTCGTCTTCCTCTCCGTCGGAAGCTCGATGCGCACGCCCTCGGGCCGGCCCGTCCTGGACCTTCCGGCGGGCCCGGTCCGCGACCTCGTCTTCGTCGCCGTCATCGCCTCGGCCGTGATGGTCCTTGTCCTCATCGTCGTCCGCTACTTCCAAAGTCAGAACATGGACGAGCGCGTGCTCGCCCAGAAGAAGCAGGAGATCGGCAAGAAGCGCCTCTCCAGCCAGGAGCTCACGCGCCTCATGGTGCTGGGCGCCAGCATCTCGGCCGCCGCAACGCTTGTCGTCGTGGGCGCCGCCATGCAGATGGGCGTCCTCCGGCCGATCCCGCTCGTGGGCGGCTTTGGGCTCAAGAGCGTGGACTTTTTCGTCTTCGCCATCCTCATCGGCCTTGGGCCCTACAGCATCTACCACAACCGCGAGAGCGCGCGCATCCGCTCCATCGACGCGCGCTTCCCCGACTTCCTGCGCGACCTCGCCGAGAACAAGCGCGCGGGCATGACGCTCACGCAGGCCATCGTGACGAGCTCGAAGGGAAGCTACGGCGCGCTCACCTCGGAGATCCGCAAGATGGCCGCGCAGATCGAGTGGGGCGTCTCCTTCAACGAGGCCCTCTCGCGCTTTGCGCAGCGGGTGAAGACGCCGCTTGTCGGTCGCACGGCTTCGCTTGTCGTGCAGGCCAACGAGGCGGGGGGCAACGTGGTGGACGTCCTCACCGCGGCCGCAGACGACGCGCGCGAGATCGAGCTCTTGAAGCGCGAGCGGCGAACGAGCATGTCGATCTACGTCATGATCATCTACGTCTCGTTCTTCGTCTTCCTGGCCGTCATCTGGATCCTCACGGCGCAGTTCGTTCCCGAGGTGGCCAAGGCCGTGCGGGGCGCTCAGGGCGTCTCCTTCGGGGGCATCCGCTTCCAGGCCTTCGACACCCAGGCCTTCGTGGACGTCTTCTTCCACGCCGCGCTCGTGCAGGGCTTCGGCGGTGGCCTTGTGGCCGGCGTCATGGAGGGAGGGCGGCCGGTGAACGGACTCAAGCACAGCTTCCTGCTCGTTGTGATCTCGTACGTCGTTTTCCGGTTCATGCTCGGGGGCTGATCGCGATGGCTCGGGACGAGCGCGGACAGATGATGATGCTCTCGGGCGTCCTCCTCGTGGTCGCCTTCGTGCTCACGGCGCTCACGCTCGCCGAGATCCGCCACCTCGAGCAGGAGACGACGAAGGCCACGGAGCCCGGCCTCTCGCACGAGTTCCGGTTCCTGCGCGACAAGGTCGCCACCACGCTTCGGGACGTCACGGGCGAGCACACGACCGACCTGTCGTTCCTCGTGGCCTTCAACAGCACGGCGATCACCGTGCGCGAGATCGCAAACGGGAAGGGCTACCAGCTGCACCTCGAGCTCGCGGGGAACGAGAGCGTGCTTGCGCCCAAGCGCGAGTACGACCACTACACCTGCCGCGCGGCGAACGTGGACGGCGGACGGTGCACCGCCTCCACGATCGGCAACTACACCGCCACGGCCTACAACGGCGCCGCCGTCTACGACGCCCGGCCGTACGACGGCGCAAGCGACGGGATCGTCCACGATTCCCCGACGCCCACCATCCGCGCCGTCATCGTCTTCTTCCACATGTCGGATCCCGCGAACTCCTTCGAGGAGATGCTCGTGATTCCGCTGAACCTGGTGTAACGAAACCACCGGCGCGGAGCGCCGAACCCAAGGAGAGGTCAACCCTTCGGGACGGGAAAGCTATTTGCCCGGGGGGCGTCCTAAGCGCTCTTCCGGAAACGGGGGAAGCATGCGGCCGCCTGTGGGTCGGGGAACCAAGGCGGCAAGCGCTCTTGTCGGACTCGTGGTCGCGCTTGCCGTCTATTCCATCGCGATGATGTTCTTGCTCACCGAGCAGCAGGACCTCTCTCGTCCACCCGAGACCCTGGCACCCTTGTCGGCGCAAGCGCGCACCGCCCTGGACCTCATCGTCGAGCGACCCGGAGTCGCTTCGACCGGCGGCGACTGGTCGCAGGACCCCGACGCCATGACGCGCTTTGGGCTTGCCTCGCAGGTGGCGGGGCTTCTGGACGTGGAGAAGCTGCGCTTGCTCAAACGCGGCGATTGGCAGGCCTTGCCCAACGGAGTCCCCGACTACGCGGAGATCCGCTCCGCGCTGGGGCTTCCCGACCACGGCGGGTTCCACCTCCGCACGGCGCCCGTGGCCGCCGGCCTCGACGATCCCGCGTTCACGCCGCTGCGCGGCATCCCGGTGGCCTACGTGGGCGACTTCCAGGAGGTCCACGGCGGCGGCAACCGGCGCACCGTCAACGCGAGCGCCTCGATGGCCGACCTTGGGACGCACGTGCGCGTCGACGTCACCATCCACAACAACGGCACGCAGGCCACCGTGTTCCAGTACGCCGTGGAGGTTCCGCTGCGGAACGCGACGGCCTCCCAGACGCAGAACACGCGCCTGCTGCTTCCCGACCAGGCCGCGACCGTCTCCTTCCGGCTCTACCGGGCCACGAACTGGGCCTGGGCCGACGCCGCCGAGCGGAACGTCACGATCCGCATCTCGGACGTGGACGACCTCGTCGGGACGCTCAAAGTGCAGCTTCCCCTGGACATGCGGACGGGGGCCCTCTCCGGCAACGACATCGGCATGCTGTGGATCGACGCGGCCACGGTCGTGCACGACGCCGGAACGAAAGCCACCTTCTACTTCGGCGCGCAGGCCGGCGACGGCAAGGACAAGAACAACGTCCCCGTCACGGTCGAGCTTTGGAACGCCGACACGGGATCTCTCGTCCAGTCGTGGTCGGGCGGCAGCGTCAAGACGGGCTCGAACGCAAAGGTCACCACGAGCGCCAACGTCGCCGCCGGCAACTACACGCTTGGCATCCGGAACTCGGACGGATCGATCCTTGGGAACGACACGATCCACGCGAGCGCCACGGAGGTCGCGAAGTTCACGCCCGGAGCGGGCCCGGTGACGCTTGTCGAAAGCGCCGTGAGCGTACTCGAGCGCGCGCTTCTGGCCTCGATGCTCCCCGATTTCGTGGACCGCCTGTACAACGAGAGCGGCGACGTGTACCCGGACGCAAAGAGCATTCTCAACGGGCCCTTCGCCGACAACCTCCCGCGCTACCGCGTCCTCGTCGTCGGAAGCGAGGTCGACCACAACTCCATGACAAGCGCGCAGGCGAAACTCGCCGTCATGAACTGGGTGCTCGACGGCGGTCTCCTCGTCGTCTTTGGGTCCAGCGACCAGCAGGTCGGGTGGCTCCAGCCCTTGTTCCAGGCGTCTCTTGCGACCTCCAGCGGGGGCGTGGGCGTGCCCGATCCCACGCACCCGATCCTCAACACGCCCGAGCGCCTCAAGTACCTGGGCTACAAGGACCGCGGCTACACGTGGCGGCTTGCGTCCCAATCGGCCGACGCCTTCACGCACGTCGTCGTGCGCGAGGGCGCAAGCGGCGGGGGGCAGGGAAGCTCCTCGGACTTCCTGGCCGTGAGCAAGCCCGGCTACTTCGGCGAGGGATCCATCATCCTGTCCGCGTGGACCCTCTGGGGCATCACGGACCCCCCCGACGAGCGCGAGTCCAAGGCGTTCCTCTACAACGTCGTCCTGCAGGCGTTGAACGTGTTCTACGTGGACTTCGGGCCGCCCATCCCGACGGACCGCAACGTGGGAAGCGCCACCCGGCTGGCGGTGGCACCGAACCCCATGAACTTCCTGACGACGTACCTCACCGTCGAGGTTATCCTGTACGTCTGGTAGGGCGGCCAGTTACCCTGGGGTTTCTTCACAACCTTCAAGAAGGATCAACCCATCGAAGCGGCGAGGAGGGCACGCCACGCGAGCCCGCGAGGGGCGACGACGCCCCGACCCCCCCAGACGTCCGGCTTCGTCGCCCAGCCTCGGGCTCGACGATCGCGCCGCCGGCGGCGTCATGAGCTTCATCGTCGCCGTGGGCATCTTCATGGCCGCCTTCTCGGTCCTCGTGCTTTTCCTTTCGAACATCGCCTCCGAATCCGGAAGCGTCACGCTGGCCGACCTCGAGTCGCGCTCCGCGGCCGGACTGGACGTGCTCTTGGGCGGACCCGGAGCCCCGCCCAACTGGGGTTCGAGCGGGGATGCGGCCAACGCCCTGTCCCGGATGGGGCTTCTGGAGGCCGGCAGCAACGTGCGCTTGGATCCGGGCAAGCTCCTCCGAATGGCAAACGCGCCGTACGCGGCCTCGCCGACCGACGGCCACGTGAGCTACGAGGAGGCCAAGCGGGCCATGGGCCTTTCCGGGTACGACTTCCACGTCCGCATCCGACCCGCGGGCAGCTTCGATCCGCTCGCCGAGCTCCGCAACGTGAGCGTCGCCTACATCGGCGACTGGCGCGAAGGGCAGGAGTGCCTGCACGTGAGCTCCGGCGCCGAATGCCGCGAGTCGCTCAACGAATCGCGCTCGCTCACCGAGCTTGCGCAGACGTGGGGCCTGCGCTTCCGCAACGCGACCTTCTTCCCCAACTTCACGCTTGCCCCCACGCTTGCCGCCGACAAGTTCCGCGATTCCGACTTCGACGAGACGGTCATGCGGACCAAACAGACGTACAACTTGACGCTGCGGCTCAACGGCTGGGAGACGGGCGGCTTCGACACCACGAACCTGAACGCGCTTGCGCACTGGCGCGTGGAGCCTCGCGTGAGCGGACGGCTCG